>NZ_WEKT01000004.1:0-210821 GCF_009874545.1 Vibrio eleionomae
ATTGAATGCCCAATCCTATCGNGGCTTCGCTGGCCTCTGCGTATGTCGAATAGAAAGACCGCTTCTCTTTATCCAGAAAACTAAACCAATCAACCCAGTCAGCGGCATAAAGCGTATTTGGACTCGCGGGAAGAAGCACATCTTCTTTGTAACGCTGCTTATATTCTTGAAACGATTGAATGCCCAATCTTATCGCTGCGTGGCTGGCCTCTGCGTATGTCGAATAGAAAGGCCGCTTCTCTTTATCCAGAAAACTAAACCAATCAACCCAGTCAGCGGCATAAAGCNTATTTGGACTCGCGGGAAGACGCACATCTTCTTTGTAACGCTGCTTATATTCTTGNAACGATTGAATGCCCAATCCTATCGCTGCTTTACTTGCTTGGTTTATAGTTGTGTAAAACTTTTTCATCAGTGAGCGTCTCTCATTTGACGACGAACCTCATCGTCAGAAGGTTTCAAATAAACCAAACAACTATCAGGGCTTTTATGGTGCATCGCTTTTTGAATCTCTAGCTGAGAAAAACCTCCTTGGCTTAATCTATAGCCGTAGGAATGGCGATGAGCGTGTGGGGTTGTCCCTAATGACTTGGATGGTTCTAGTCCAATTCGACGAACGGCTCTATTATGCTTCTGATAGAAATTTTTTTACTCTCTGGATTTCCTTTTGAGTTAACAAAAAGGAACGGAGATTCTGAAGAGGGTTTAGTCGCAAGGTACTTTTGTAGTACCAGAGTAAATTCAACAGCTTTACTTGCTGGATAAAACATCACATCAAAGGATAGGTTGCGATTTGTAAGCAAAGGTCCTTTCCAGCCAGCATATAGTCTATGGCTTCTCGAATACTCATTCCTTGGATTTAGTCGGTATTTGGTAGCCAAGTATTCATTTCGTTTACAGAAACGTTCATCTGGCGACTGTCCATCACTAGGATGAAAAACCGATATGAGAGCTGAGCCTGATTTCTGGTCTAGATGCACATCATGGACATATATATGAAAACACTCCGACAATCTCAACCCACCGAAATGCATCAACATTACAATCAACTGGCTAGCATAATCCGGTTCTCCTGACGGAAAAACAAACCCATGAAGCAGTAAGTCTTCAATTCGGGTTTCTGGAAAGCGATATACCGATTCGATATCAAGTAGGTGCCTCTCAGGCCCTCGAATCATTCTAACAACTGAGAATTGCTGTCGGGATGGATTAGCTAAATGATTCAGAAAGCTACGACTGTGCCTCCTGTAGTAAGCACACCATTGCAAACGTTCTTCTGTATGAGTTGCTTTCCTTAAGTGATTTAGCTTGGGTAAGTCAGTTCCATAAACAGTATCGAGGTAGTCACAATAATCCGTAATATGGCGAAGAAGAACATTTACGTCTTCATTTCTCCGAGTCGACCAGAATAAACCAGAGCTGTCTTGCCCATCTTGAATTGTTCCAAACTGTAATGCTTCAACAAACGCTCTGAGCAACTCTGTAGCTGATGAGAAGTTTGATACTTGGCGCTCTATAAACTTTAAAAGAAGCTCTACCGCAAAGGTATTTCTCTCCATCCAAGATGGTGATTTACCTCGGTTAGAATATAAGTACCTCAAATGAGAAATCAGCAAGCCACTCTTAGTGAAGATGGCAGGAAGGTTATGTGATAAAGACGCCGCACTAGCCTTATAAGAAACTCTTCTTTTAAGTGTATAACCCATTCTTACTCACTTGATTTCGGTGACGTTGAATCGTTGGTGTCGCGATCAGGCTTGCCTGAAAGATTTTTGTACTCCTTCGCCGTCTTAATCTTCAACTTTCTTGCAGCTTCACATGCTTCTTGATAGCTAGGATAGAATTTTGATTTTGACATACTAACTCCTATAACTAAGTGACATTACCTTCATAAAAATTAAGGATTCCTTCATATACTTATTTCAGTAAAAAGTGCTGGAAAGCGAAACGAAGGCCGGCTGCTCCCTGCTTTGTAGTTCACTCCTCGTTTAATCACAAAGCTCATTTCTTTTCTTGTTCGAGGTAGTCACGCCATCCAGACCAATTCTTGCTGTAATAGTCAGTCATACATATTGGTAGATGTTTAAACTGTTGCATCCTCTTATATTCCAGTTCATTGATATCTGAGAGTCGAAGACTGTTCTCTAAAAAATCACGCCAACTCGTCCTTCGCTTGTCATTATTCATGGAACACCTCAAACACTAAAAAATTATTAACATACTACTTAGTATATAGTTGATGGTTCTCACCAATTCAAATGACTGAACTTTGAAATCAGATCTGTCTATATCAGATATTTAAAAGTAGTATTGCACCTATTAGTACGTTCTTAAGAGTAGAACTAATACCAGTACAACAAGCGTTTACTGCGTCAAATTGATCGTCGAGTACGCTTTCTACGTAAGTTTCTGCCGGAAGTTAAAGTTGTTGATTATTCGCCAGAACAAGATGGCAAAGTATTCTTTGGTGCTTGGGTTGAGATTGAAAATGAAGCGGGTGAGGTAAAAACATTTAGAATTGTTGGTCCAGAAGAGATTTATGGTGATGCTAAAGACTATATTTCCATTGATTCGCCAATGGCTCGTGCACTGTTGAAAAAAGAAGTGGATGATGACGTTGAAGTGAACACGCCTCTAGGAGTTAAAACCTGGTTTATCAATAAAATAGAGTATCCTGGGGCCAATAACTAATACGCTATGCACGATAGGCAGGCTCAGTGATGGGCCATTGATAGCTAAAACTGTGATGTTCCCCAACGCATTAGTGTTGTTTTATCGGTTAGATGGACAGACTAAAGTGACAGGGACTATGTTTGAAGAAACAAACGTTAACAATTGTTTTTCACCAATATTTATTCGTGGTGTTACATTGGCATCCCTGAAAGGAAAGGATATTGATGATGTTAGTCGGTGAGGACGCTCATGCAAGAAAGTTATAAAATTCTGGTTGTCGATGATGATGCTCGCCTGAGAGCTTTGCTAGAACGTTATTTGTCAGAACAAGGTTTTCAAGTTCGTAGTGTTGCTAACAGCGAACAGATGGACCGCTTGTTAACTCGCGAAACGTTCCATTTGATGGTACTGGATTTAATGTTGCCTGGTGAGGATGGGTTATCGATCTGTCGCCGTCTTCGCAATGCTAACAATATGCTACCTATTTTGATGCTGACGGCGAAAGGCGATGAAATCGACCGTATCGTTGGCTTAGAGGTTGGGGCAGATGATTATCTACCGAAGCCTTTCAATCCTCGCGAGTTGCTTGCTCGCATCAAAGCGGTGTTACGTCGCCAAGTGATGGAGGCGCCAGGAGCGCCAAGTTCAGAGGAGTCTGTGGTTGAATTCGGCGAGTTTCGCCTGAATTTGGGAACGCGTGAAATGTACCGCGGCAATGAACCTATGCCACTCACTTCCGGAGAGTTTGCAGTATTGAAAGCATTAGTACTGAATGCGAGAGAACCTCTATCGCGTGACAAACTAATGAATATGGCTCGAGGCCGTGAATACTCTGCGATGGAGCGGTCTATAGACGTGCAAATTTCTCGCTTGCGTCGCATGTTAGAAGTTGATCCTAGTAAGCCACGCTATATTCAAACTGTTTGGGGACTTGGTTATGTATTTGTCCCTGATGGTAAGCTTAAATAGTCTTTCAATAGGTGCCCACGCGGCACCTTTTCTCATTTCTTCCTAGGCACAGTCTATGCGAATTAACATCCGTAGCTCGATTACTCAATCCATCTTTTTATTTCTCAGTTTATTGATAGCGAGCCAAATCTACTCTTATTACGCGGTATTCAATTACGCATTGATGCCGAGTTTACAGCAATTCAACAAAATCTTAGGTCATGAGATAAATTTAATGTTGGATGGCTCGGTTAAAGATAATCATTTGTCACTCGATGCACCGCAGCGTCAGCGTGTACTCGAACAGCTCGGTGTTACCATTCACAGTGAAGATAGCCCAGAAGCTGAAGGGTATCAGCATGGCGTGAGTATTGACCTGATGAGCGAAGAAATGAGCGAGGATTTAGGGACTCCAACTGAGGTTCGTATGGCCTTGGGCAAAGATAGCTATGTATTGTGGGTAAAAATTGAAAATTTACCTGGGCAACTGATTCGTATCCCATTATCTGAATTGCATGAAGGGGATTTTGCTCCTTTGTTTCGTAACAGCATCATCATGGCGTTTGTGATTGTTGTTGGGGGATGGGCCTTTATTCGTTGGCAGAACCGGCCATTAACGGCGTTAGAAAAAGCCGCAAAACAGGTTGGGCACGGTGAGTTCCCTCCAGCTCTTCCCGAACGAGGAGCGACAGAAATTCGCTCAGTGACTCGCTCCTTTAACCAGATGGCACAAGGTATTCAAGCGTTAGAAGAAGATCGAGCTCTATTGATGGCAGGGATCAGTCATGATTTGAGAACGCCGTTAACTCGAATCCGATTGGCAACGGAAATGATGTCGCCTGAAGACAGTTATCTTGCAGAAGGTATTATCAGTGATACTGAAGAATGTAATGAGATCATTAGCCAATTTATGGATTATTTGAAGCCTGTCAATTTAGATAGCTTTGAAGCGGTTGACCTTAATAGTATTGCAGAGGATGTTGGATCGGCTGAAGCAATGGCGATTGAAGGCGATGTCATCTGTGATTTAACCCCGAATTTGGTGTCTGCTAAGGGAAGCCCTATAGCCATTAAACGAGCGTTGACTAACCTAGTGGTGAATGCGGTTCGTTATGGTAACGGTTGGGTCAAAATTTCATCTGGAGTAACGGCTGATCGTAAAATGGTATGGTTGAGCGTAGAAGACAACGGTCCAGGCATTCCAGCGAGTGAAGTTAATAAGGTGTTTGAACCTTTTACGCGCGGAGATCAAGCTCGGGGTAGTGAGGGAACAGGGTTAGGTTTAGCCATTGTTAAACGCATTGTCAGTCAGCACCATGGAGCGGTGGCTGCCACAAACCGCAGTGAGGGTGGTTTAAAAATGCAGATCAGTTTCCCATCCGTTCCAAAAAAGAAAGGGAGCTAACTTAGCTCCCTCACATCTATTAGCAGCGGTAGTTACGCATTCTCAACGTCATCTTTTTCCGCCATATGTTCTGGCAATATGATATTTAAGATGATGGCCGTGATACCGCCTGCTGCGATACCAGTCGAGAACAGGTTCTTAATAAACTCAGGCATGAATTGAAGTATCTCCGGTTTTTGTGAGATACCAAGACCCATTGAGAATGATAGTGCCATGATCAGTACTGCGCGGCGATCCAATTCAACACGTGAAATAATTCGGACACCCGCTGCTGCGATCGTACCAAACATAACGATAGTTGCACCGCCTAATACTGGTTCAGGAATCATTTGTACAAAGCTTGCAACGCCTGGGAATAACCCAAGAAGAACCAGCATACCAGCGATAAAGTAACCCACATAACGGCTTGCTACACCAGTTAACATGATGATGCCGTTGTTTTGACTGAAGGTTGAGTTTGGAAAACTGTTGAAGAAAGCCGCTAATGCTGAGTTAAAACCATCTGCCAAAACACCACCTTTGAGGCGTTTCATGTAAATAGGGCCTTTTACTGGCTCTCCGGATACTTCTGAGGTTGCAGTAATATCACCGATTGCTTCCAGTGCTGTAATCAGAAAGATGAGCACGAGAGGAATAAACAGCGACCAATCAAAGCTCAAACCAAACTGCATTGGAATCGGCAGGGCGAATAAATCATTTTGGTGTTGTTTAGAAAAATCGATCATACCCATAAAGTAAGCCATGATGTATCCCACTAGCATGGCAATGACGATTGAGGATACGCGAATATATGGATTGCGCGAACGGTTTAAAATCACAATCATTGCTAACACTGTGCCTGCTAGGGCCAAGTTATGCAGACTGCCAAAAGTGTGATTTCCCATTGCTGAGTAGCCACCACCCATAGAGATAAGACCCACATTAATCAGAGTTAGTCCAATCAGTGTAACTACGATGCCAGAGACCAGCGGTGTGATAATGCGTTGTGCAAACTCTAATACGCGAGACAGCAAAATTTCTGCCAAAGAGGCGAATAAGATGGTGCCAAAAATGGCTGACATCATGGTTGGCACATCAGCACCACCCTGCTTTAAAGATAATCCTGCACCAATAATTGGACCTAAAAAGTTAAAGCTGGTGCCTTGAATTGAAAGTAGGCCAGAACCGATAGGACCGATGGTTCTGATTTGAATAAAGGATGAAACACCTGAGGCAAAAAGCGACATACTGATAATCGTATTGGTCTGCTCTGGGGAGACGCCGAGAGTTTGACAAATGATCAGTGAAGGGGTGATCACAGCAACGAACATAGCGAGCAGGTGCTGTAATGCCGCAAAGATGGTTTGAGGTAATGGCGGTCTGTCATTAAGTTGGTAAACCAATTCGGATTTACGTCCGGCGTTGTTGGTAGTCATAGTGTTTTCCTAGTTTTCAAATCTAAGCTTTTACCGCGCTGAATGGGCGATAAAAGTCGAGCAGATAATCTATCTGTGATTGCTGTTAATCAGAACCTGCCCTAGATTGGGGATCAATATTGATCTTGGTTAGTCCATCATGATCGTAAAGATAGTGGAGTGAAGCAAGGATCAAAATATTGAAAATAGGCGGCGATTATAGAGGCTTGCGATCAAAAAGCAAACGTTTGCTAGTTGGTTTTAATGACTTTTTTGACCATGTGGACAAGTATGTATTAGGAAAGAGTAACTTAGTTGTATTGCAAAGAGAGTTATATACCCCAATGGCCATTTGATACAGGGGGTAGAGCATAGGCTAAGCCCAAAGAAAGGAAGGTATGGTCACTCCCTTTCAATGGTATCGATGTGATTGCTTGGGAAGTTAATCGAATTGGTATTCTTGCTGACTATTTTTTTTCACCATGCCAAACCATGAAATAGCAGGGAATAGTAGCGAACGAACATAGCCACAATAGACAATCAGGGCGATGGCTAAACCTAGAGATACAAGAATTGTTGGTGTCATTGTCATCGCATGCTGGTGGAGGGCAACCACTGCGAGCACGACAAACACTAACCCTGTTGTCATAAAGTTGGTATAGGCTGGAAATCGGTGACGCAGCATACCAAGCGCATTAAGTAAGGGGAAAGCCACGCCAATGGCTAAGGTAAATAGCCATTCCAAAGCCCCACGCTGATACTCGACTTGAGTGACAAAATAATGAGCAAAAAAGGTGAGGGGAAGGGTCAATAGCGCAACAAGCGTGATCAAAATAGTACGTAGCTGGCGCGTTTTGAGTATGTTTTCTGGTGTCGCTGTGGAAGCAATAAGAAAGGCAACATGGCTCTCTTTTGGGACTTTTTTACGAAATTGTTCAAACAGTGCTGCTTTGTTTTCCCCATTAGCAACGCGATTTTTAATTTCGTCGATCAGTTCTCGGGTATTCATGCATTTGCCTTAGTCTTTACTCATAACATGTTTGGCATTCTAGCGATTTAAACGCGTAAACAACAGTCGCCACTAAGTATTGTGTATGAACTCGTACAGTGTGGTTGGAACATAAGCCAAAAGATTTACGCTTTGGAGTACATATCTCGATTGCCTAACCAACGATCAATAATTGCTTGAGCATGTTGCGGGAAATTATCGTGAATGTGACGAGAAATACGTTGCACCTCAGGAATTAATCGCTGATCACGCATAAGGTCGGCAATCTTAAAATCGGCCATCCCTGTTTGTTTCGTCCCCAGTAATTCTCCCGGACCACGAATTTCTAAATCACGTTGAGCGATGACAAACCCATCGTTACTTTCGCGTAGTACCCCCAAGCGTTTTTGGGCCGTTTTAGATAGTGGTGCGTGATAGAGCAAAACACAGTGACTGGCAACCGAACCTCGTCCAACGCGTCCACGCAACTGGTGTAATTGAGCAAGGCCAAGACGCTCTGGGTTTTCGATGATCATTAAGCTCGCATTGGGTACATCCACACCAACTTCGATAACGGTGGTCGCAACCAGCAAGTGCAGCTCATTGGCTTTAAAGGAACGCATCACTTCCTGCTTTTCAGCAGCTTTCATACGTCCATGTACCAGACCGATTTTTACATCAGGCAGAGTTCGTTGTAGTTCTTCGGCAATATCTGCTGCCGCTTGTGCTTCTAATACTTCAGATTCATCAATTAAAGTACATACCCAATAGGCTTGTTTACCTTCAGTTAAGCAGGCGTGGCGCACTCTCTCAATAATGGTGTCTCGTTTAGTATCTGGAATCGCCACGGTCTGAATGGGCGTTCGTCCCGGTGGTAGCTCGTCGATCACTGAAGTTTCTAAATCCGCGTAAGCGGTCATCGCTAATGTACGTGGAATGGGAGTTGCCGTCATGATCAATTGATGCGGTACAGCGCCTTGCTTAACCCCTTTTTCGCGTAGCTCTAAACGCTGATGCACACCAAAGCGATGCTGTTCATCAATAATGACTAGCGCCAGGTTTTTAAAGTTCACATGTTCTTGGAAAAGAGCATGGGTACCCACCACCATTTGTGCGTCACCACTTTCGATACGAGCAAGCTCAGCATCTTTTGCTTTCCCTTTTAATTTGCCCGCTAACCAACCGACTTGAATACCCAATTGTTCAAACCAACCCGCAAAGTTAATGGCGTGCTGCTCGGCTAATAGTTCCGTGGGAGCCATTAGAGCAACTTGATAACCATGGGCGATAGCTCTGACCGCAGCGAGTGCTGCGACTAGGGTCTTACCTGAGCCAACATCACCCTGTACTAGACGCATCATGGGGTGAGGTTTGACTAAATCTTGCTCAATCTCTTTAACAACACGATCCTGTGCATTGGTCGGGCTAAATGGCAGTTGGCTTAGAAGTTTCTGTTTTAGCTCGTTGGCTTCAGGCAATGGGAATGACTGTTCCAATTGTCCTTGGCTGCGTACAGAGAGCATCGATAGGTTCTGTGCCAGCAGTTCTTCCATAATTAAACGAATTTGAGCTGGATGACGCCCTTCATCAAATAAAGAGAGGTCGATATCGGCTGGTGGGCGATGAATAATGTGTAGAGCTTGTCCCATGGTCATCTGATGGTCATAAAGCCCTGATGGTAATAATTCCTGAACGGCGGCTTTATCGAGTAATTCAAGCGCTTGGTCGGTGAGGTTACGTAGAGTGATTTGGCGTAATCCATCTGTCGTAGGGTAGACAGGGGTGAGATTGGGCTCAACATCGGGCTTCTGTGCTGGTGCGTAAAATTTGTAGTCTGGATGAATAATTTCCAAGCCACCATTACCGCGTTTAATTTCGCCATAGGCATGTACCAACTTACCTTCAGTAAAATTGTTCTTCATTCCTGCGGTGAAATTAAAAAAGCGTAACGTTAGCGTACCGTTACCATCACTGATTCGCACTGTCAGCATTTTACGTCGACCAAAAATGGTATCGACTGCCATCACCTTCCCTTGTACCGCAGCCCAAATTCCAGGATGCAGTTTTATGATGGGATAGATACGGGTGCGATCTTCGTAACGAAGAGGCAAGTGAAACAGGAGATCCTGTACAGAGACTAAACCAATTTTTTCCAGTTTTTCCGCGACTTTTGCTCCTACACCAGAGAGTGACGTCAGTGGAACAGCGGAAAGCAATTGGGACATAGATAAGCTCTTCGTTACCGATAAAATAGATAAGTTTATTCAAACACTGGACTGTGTTTTTGTACAGGGAAAAGTTTGGGAAGTTGGAACTGTATGCCGGAGACCCCTACTTTTTTGCTGCTCCGGCTGATGAGATGAGACCTATTTACGTTGCATCTCTTGCCACCAAGAAGAGTCAGCGACAATTTGGCCTTCGTCATCAAGGGGTGGATAAGGGAGCTTTTTACGTTTAGCCACTTTCGCTAATACCGGATGACCACGCTCAAATAGGATACGCTGAATCGTTTCTTCATCTAACACACTTTTATCACGGTCATATAGTCCAGCTAATTGGCGCTGGCGTTGTGCCTCATACAGAATCAAAGCACTGGCTACCGATACATTCAATGATTGAACCATGCCGACCATAGGGATCACAATATCCTGGTCTGCCAGTTCGAGTGCTTGTTGTGAAATTCCGGTTTTTTCACTCCCCAAAATGATTGCTGTCGGCTTGGTATAATCGATGTCTCTAAAATCAACTGCAGTGTCTGATAGGTTGGTGAGCAGTACTTGCATACCTTCGCTTTTTAGAGTGGTCACCGCTTCTTCAATGGTGTCGTGGGTTTCTACTTCAACCCAGTTACGAGCGCCTGCAGAGGTATGCGAAAGAGTGCGCATACTGTCGTTTGGCCATACTGCGTGGATTTTATGAAGACCTGTAGCATCGGCGGTGCGAATGACCGCAGAAACGTTATTAGGCTTGTGAACTTGCTCTAAGCAGAGCGTGAGATCAGGTTGACGTGCTTTTAGCACTTGTTGAATACGAGCGTAGCGTTCGGAATTCATTAACGGCGTTCCTTAATATTCGTTCCTGATTCCTGAGCGTATCAGGAGCCAGGAACAGGAACGGGGACGGAGTTAGTATTTTTTGCGTCTGACTTTTAGCGCATCGTGCATACCACGAATCTTACGCATAATGCCAGCTAAGTGAACACGGTCCTTCGTCGTAAGAAGGACAGTAACGGTATAAAGCCTACCGTCGCGTTCTTCTGTTGAAAGTCCTTGAATGTTCGAACCCGTTTGCGAAATAACATTGGTTAATTCAGCAAGCGCACCTTGGCGATTAAGAATATCAACACGCAGTTCAGCAATGAAATCTTGGTCGTAGTCATCGGTCCATTCAACTGCCATGTATTTCTCAGGTTCTTTTTGGTAACCGCGTACATTCGGACATGTTTCGCAGTGTACCACCAAGCCACGGCCAGGGGAGACATGAGCAATAATGGAATCATCAGGAATCGGATGACAACAGTTCGCAAACGTCAGCAAAATACCTTCGGCGCCGCGAATCGGCATTTTACGTTTATTGCTAGTGGATGCTGATTGTTCTTTTTGCTCTTGAGAGAAGTCATCACCATCACCAAGTAAGCGGCGGGCAATGACAATACTCATTAATTCACCCAGACCGATTGCCGCTAACATATCATCAACAGAGGCGACTTTAAGATCGACCAGCACTTGATTAACGACATCTCCGCTGATGTCATTAAGTGATAGTTCACCTAAAGCATGGTTCAGCAAACGGCGCCCCAACATGACTGAATCTTCACGGCGCATTGTTTTCAACACTTGGCGAATCTTAGTTCGAGCTCGTGATGTCACCACGTAGTTAAGCCATGCCGCATTTGGTCTTGCACCCGGTGCACTGATAATTTCTACGGTTTGGCCGTTTTTCAGCGGTTTACTTAATGGGTAAGGGGTTCGATCTACACGCGCACCAACACAGGAGTTACCAATGTCAGTGTGCACTGCGTAAGCGAAATCGACGGCTGTTGCGCCTACCGGCATTTCAACGATACGGCCTTTTGGTGTGAAAACGTAGATCTCATCTGGGAACAGATCCGATTTAACGTTTTCGATAAACTCAAACGAGTTACCTGCGCTTTGTTGCAGTTCAAGTAAGCTTTGCATCCAGCGTTGCGCTTTGATTTGGGCTGTAGTGCCCGCACGCTCACCATTGGATTTATATGACCAGTGTGCTGCCACACCCTTGTCTGCCATTTGGTCCATATCTTCAGTACGAATTTGTACTTCAACAGGAACACCGTGTGGGCCGACCATAGAGGTATGCAGAGATTGGTATCCGTTGGCTTTTGGTACCGCGATATAGTCTTTCATACGGCCAGGACGAGGCTTATACAAGCTGTGAACTTGGCCAAGAACGCGGTAACAAGTGTCTGGAGTATCGACGATGACGCGAAAAGCGTAAATGTCCATAATAGTATGGAAACGCTGTTCTTTGGTCTTCATCTTGTTATAGATCGAATAGAGGTTTTTCTCACGACCAACAACGCGAGATTTCAAGCCAGCATCTTGCAAACGGCCTTCTATTTCGTTGTGGATACGCTGAATCATCTCTTTACGGTTACCGCGAGCAGCTTTGACTACTTCTTTAAGAACGCGATACCGGTTTGGATATAGGGCTTCAAAACCCAACTCTTCGAGTTCGGTTTTTATATTATGAATACCTAGGCGATGGGCTAGGGGGGCATAAATTTCGAGGGTTTCGCGAGCAATACGGCGACGCTTATCCGGGCGTAAAGCACCCAATGTGCGCATGTTGTGCGTGCGGTCCGATAGCTTGATAAGAATGACACGGATGTCTTGCACCATTGCAAGAACCATCTTACGGAAGTTTTCCGCTTGCGCTTCTTTTCTATCTCGGAATTTCAGCTTATCCAGTTTTGACACGCCATCAACCAGTTCGGCAACGGCATGACCAAATTGGTCTTCCAGCTCTTCTTTAGACACGGCGGTATCTTCAATAACATCGTGCAAAAGAGCGGCTTGCAGGGTTTCTAAATCGAGGCGCATTTCAGCCAAGATTCGAGCTACTGCAACAGGGTGGATAATGTATGGTTCCCCGCTAGAGCGGGTTTGCCCTTCGTGGGCATCTCTTGCTACCACATAAGATCGACGTAGAGCCTCTAGTTGAGGCTCTGTCAAATACTCTTGGGCAACGTCCTTGAGGCTATCGAATAGATACAAATTTCAGGCCCGAGTGTTAATTTATGCCGATGCAGAATTAACGGTTGTGTACGATGCTGCTTACTGCTGCCAATTCTGCTGCTTCTTGCTCTTGCTGCTCTTGGCGTTCGCGTGCATCTAGCACTTCTTTAGTGATAAGACCTTCTTCGATTTCGCGTAGAGCGATAACCGTTGGCTTATCGTTCTCTTCCGGCACTAGTGCATCTTTACCGCCAGTTTGCATTTGACGAGCGCGGCGAGCCGCAATCAGAACTAAGTCGAAACGGTTGCCAACTTTTTCAACAGCGTCTTGAACAGTTACGCGTGCCATGAGAACTCCAAATAGTTAACTAAAATGTTGAATGACGAGAAAGTATACAGTCTAATGCGTCGATATACTAGCAACAGACTGTGGATAAAATTGTTTAAGGTGAACCCAGCTTACGCTTTGTCCGCCAAAAGTGCAGAGAGCATACTGCTATATTTAGCAGTTTGCTTATCTTGCTTCAATCTTTCTGCGCGAATGATTGCTTTAAAATCCATGATCGCAACATCAAAATCATCATTGATGATGACGTAATCGTACTCATCATAATGAGAGATTTCAGCTTGAGCCTCGTTCATGCGTTTGGCAATCACCGCTTCGCTATCTTGACCACGTGCCGTTAAACGGCGTTCCAATTCTTCGCGAGAAGGTGGCAGGATAAAGATGCTTTGAGCTTGAGGCATTTGTTTGCGAATTTGACGCGCGCCTTGCCAATCAATATCAAGAAAGACATCTATCCCTTTTTCTAAGGTCTGCTCAATCCAAACGCGAGACGTGCCGTAGTAGTTACCGAACACTTCGGCATACTCCAAAAACTCGCCTTTTTCGATCAGCTCTTCAAAGTGCTCTTTTTGTACAAAATGGTAATGACTACCATCTTGCTCTCCCGGTCTCATTCCTCGCGTTGTATGCGAGACAGAAACTTTCATTGCGTATGTTGGGTTACGTTCAAGCAATGCTGAAATTAAGCTGGATTTACCAGCGCCACTCGGTGCTGAAACGATATAAAGAGTACCTTTGCCCATCTGTTCGGTTCCACGTTTGGTTGGGATCGCGTACAAAAAAATCGCTTTTTCTGTACCCTAAAGATAGCACTGACCTAAAGTCTTCACAGTAGATTATGAAGTTGAAGTCAGAAAAATGGAGGCGAAGATTACCATGATCCTAGGGATCTTCTCAAGAAAAAGCTTACCTGTTCGTCAACACTATGATTCTTTTGATCAAAAAGGAAAGCGTCGATCATGGGTATCGTTTGCGTACAAGATAATAATTTTTTGTGTCTTGCTGCTAGGTTTAAGGCGCGTATAATCTGCCTTCATTCATCATAATGATGACCCTTTTTGTAATTCATATTTCGGTGAGTTACAAAATATGACTATTGTTAGGAAATTTTTCCGTTTGGGTTCCCTCGCCCCCAAATCAAACTAAAAAGGTAATCTATGAGTTCGTTTACCCCTGCGCAGCAGCGCAAAGCCCTTTCTTTCCTCGTTGTGTTTCACCTGCTGATCATCGCATCGAGTAACTATTTGGTTCAAATCCCTTTTACTATTTTTTCTTTTCATACCACCTGGGGTGCATTTACGTTTCCGTTTATCTTCTTAGCAACGGATTTAACTGTGCGGATCTTTGGTGCGTCAATGGCAAGAAAAATCATTTTTTTGGTCATGATTCCAGCCTTAGCATTTTCGTATCTGCTTTCAGTGTTGTTTTTTAAGGGTAGCTATCAAGGATTGGAAACATTAAGTCACTTAAATCTCTTTGTCGCACGTATTGCGACTGCCAGTTTTATGGCTTATTTGTTAGGGCAGATTATGGATGTGTCGGTATTTAACCGCTTACGTCAGATGAAACAGTGGTGGATAGCTCCAACCGCTTCCACTTTGTTTGGTAATGCGCTCGATACCATCGCCTTTTTCGGTATCGCTTTTTATCAAAGTCCCGATCCTTTTATGGCGCAGCATTGGACAGAAATTGCGACGGTTGATTACAGTTTTAAACTGATTATTAGCTTAGGCCTTTTTGTGCCGTTGTATGGTGTGTTATTAAATTATCTGGTGAAAAAACTCACTACGCTAAATCCAGCATTTAAAGCAAATTATATGCAGGCCCGATAGTGGCTTAACATTGTCTTGATAGAATTGGCGAGAAAAAGCCCAACCAGTTGATAAAGTGGTTGGGCTTTTATATGCGTATGGCTTTCACAACCGATTAATGGTCTTGAGCTGCTCCCGCACCTTTTGGATACCGAATAGACTCAACCATCTCTTGTACATCCTCTGGTACTTCTGCGGTGAATTTATTGACGACGATGGACACCATAAAGTTCACACACATACCTAATGTACCAATACCTTCAGGGCTGATACCAAACCACCAATTATCAGGGGTGTTAGCCGCAGGATTGATGAATTTAAAGTAGATGATATAAGCCGCGGTAAACGCGATACCCGAAAGCATGCCACAAATCGCACCTTCCTTGTTCATCTTCTTATAGAAGATGCCCAAAATAATGGCAGGGAAGAACGAAGAGGCCGCTAATCCAAAGGCAAAGGCGACCACCTGCGCCACAAAACCGGGTGGATTGATACCGAGATAGCCTGCACCAACAATCGCTAAGACGGCAGCAAGCCTTGCGGCGAGGAGTTCTTGCTTATCCGTCATGTTCGGCCTGAATCCTTTTTTGAGTAAGTCATGAGATATTGAGGTGGAGATAACGAGCAATAGCCCTGCAGCAGTTGATAATGCCGCTGCCAGACCACCTGCCGCTAAAAGTGCAACGACCCAGTTAGGAAGTTTTGCCAGCTCTGGTGATGCGAGTACGATAATATCGCGGTTAATGGTCATTTCATTACGGGCGTCGCCAGCGTAGAACATACGACCATCACCGTTTTTATCTTCCCATTTTACCAGTCCAGTGCTTTCCCAGTTTTTGTACCAACTTGGCGCTTCAGCAGCAACAACGCCGCGCATATCTTTGCCGTTAATAGTCTCAATCATATTCACACGTGCAAAGGAGGCAACCGCTGGTGCAGTGGTGTACAAAATAGCAATAAACACCAATGCCCAACCTGCTGAAATACGTGCATCAGAGACTTTCGGTACGGTGAAAAAGCGAATAATAACGTGTGGTAACCCCGCCGTTCCTACCATCAAAGCTGCACAAATAAAGAAGACATCCACCATACTCTTTGAGCCATCGGTATAGGCGGTAAACCCAAGTTCTTGAGTTAAGCCATCGAGCTTATCAAGTAAATAGGTGTCGCTTCCTACCGTTGTAGAACCAAAGCCGATTTGAGGGATAGGATTACCCGTCATCATTAGTGAGGTAAATATGGCTGGCACCATAAACGCAAAAATCAGCACGCAGTATTGAGCTACTTGAGTGTAAGTAATGCCTTTCATTCCGCCCATTACGGCGTAGAAGAACACGATTGCCATCCCAATAATGATGCCCATGTTGATATCTACTTCGAGAAAACGAGCAAATACCACTCCCACGCCGCGCATTTGGCCGGCAACATAAGTGAAAGAGACAAAAATGGCACAGAATACGGCGACCATGCGTGCTGTTTTAGAGTAATAACGATCACCGATAAAATCGGGTACGGTGAATTTACCAAATTTACGCAAGTAAGGGGCTAGGCACAGAGCTAACAAAACGTAGCCTCCTGTCCATCCCATAAGATACACGCCACCATCGTAGCCAATAAACGAGATGATTCCCGCCATTGATATAAATGAGGCCGCTGACATCCAATCGGCCGCGGTTGCCATCCCGTTTGCCACAGGGTGAACACCACCACCAGCGACATAGAATTCGCTGGTTGATCCTGCGCGAGCCCAAATGGCGATGCCGATATACAGTGCGAACGTCAGTCCGACCAAAATAAATGTCCAAGTTTGAATATCCATAACAAACTCCCTTTAGTCTTCGTGTACGTTGTACTTCTTATCGAGTGCATTCATGCGCGCGACATAAACAAAGATCAAAGCCACGAAAGTGTAGATCGAACCTTGTTGTGCGAACCAAAAGCCCAATTTGAAGCCACCAAATTGAATGGTGTTAAGGGTATCAACAAACAAAATACCCGCCCCGTAGGACACGGCAAACCATACAAATAGTAGACCGCCCATTAAGGCGAGGTTTTCTTTCCAGTAGGCTTGTGCATGTTCGTTAGATTCAAATGCCATGGCCATCTCCTTCTGCAATGTCTGAAAGCATTGTTTTGTTTAATAACTAATGTTAATACAATGTTACAGGTATGAGATTAGCAGTAGAGACAGGGGCTCTCCTTGCAACTTTAGTCTTGGGGGAGGTGGGCGACGAAATGGTTAGAGGGACAAGAGAACGAAAAGTGAGAGTTTGATCTTGTTTAAGAGGGCCGTTTTAATCCTAAATCTATGTAAATTCATAGAATTAGACTAATAAAATTATTGACTATGACGATTATGTTCAATTTAAGGTAATGATTTAAATCGATATTTAATTAATATAGCCAAAGGTATAACAAGTTATTGTCGCTCAATGAGAAAATACTGGGCTTAATTCGCGGCTAATGACACAAATTAAGATACACTAAGTTTACATGATATTGTTGCATATACCCAAGTAACAGCTGGGTGTGGCTCGTTATGTACCAACCAGTGGATAAAAATATAATTTCAAAAGGAGATTACGTTGGACGCTATTACGATTAATAGCTTTTTTCTTATCGGGGCGGCGTTGATTGCGATGAGTGTGCTGTTAAGCCCTGTCTCATCAAAATTAGGTATCCCAATTTTATTGGTGTTTTTGTTTGTTGGCATGCTGGCTGGCGAAGATGGTCCGGGCGGAATTCAATTCGACAATTACTCGACAGCCTATCTAGTGAGTAACCTAGCACTTGCGGTGATTTTGCTTGATGGTGGGATGCGTACGCGGGTCGCAAGTTTTCGGGTCGCATTTTGGCCTTCGGTTGCGCTAGCGACTATCGGTGTAGCATTAACAACAGTGATCACTGGATTGCTCGCGGCATGGTTGTTTCATTTATCGTTATTACAAGGTTTTTTAGTTGGGGCAATCGTAGGGTCTACGGATGCCGCATCTGTTTTCTCGCTACTAAAAGGGCGAAGCTTGAATGAACGTGTCGGTGCAACATTAGAGATTGAATCTGGTACCAATGATCCGATGGCGGTCTTTTTAACGGTAACGCTGATAGCGGTGCTTGGTCAGGCTCAAGCGGATATGGGGATTAGCTTCTTTGCGATCAGTTTTATCAAGCAATTTGGTGTTGGTGCCGTATTAGGTCTCGCTGGTGGCTGGGCTCTGTGGATGATTATTAACCGCAGCACGTTACCTGAGGGCTTATATTCTATTCTGACATTGAGTGGTGGTTTGGTTATTTTTGCGCTATCAAACTATTTGGGTGGGAGCGGGATCTTATCTATCTATTTGGTTGGAGTATTTATTGGTAATCAACCAACTCGTAGTCGTCACTCGATCCTAAACATACTCGATGGTATGACATGGCTTAGCCAAATAGGCATGTTCTTAGTTCTCGGCCTATTGGTGGTCCCAAGCCATCTATTGGAAATCGCCGTACCTGGTTTAGCTCTTGCCATTGGTATGATTTTATTAGCAAGACCGCTTTCCGTTTGGGTGAGTTTAATTCCTTTTCGTAGCTTTAGCGCTCGTGAAAAATGGTTTATTTCTTGGGTTGGTTTACGCGGGGCTGTACCGATTATTTTGGCGGTATTCCCAATGATGGCTGGATTACCTAACTCGCAACTTTACTTCAACTTAGCTTTCTTCGTTGTTATGGTTTCGTTGATTGTGCAAGGTGGTTCGTTGACCAAAGCGATGAGTATCGCAAAAGTTGAATTACCGCCTAAACCTGAGCCTATTTCGCGCGCCGGGGTGGAAATTTATCCCACCAGTGAATGGGAGTTGTTTATCTATCGCTTGAAAGCGGATAAATGGTGTATTGGCGCTCCGATTCGTAACCTATTTATGCCGGAAGGAACACGTATTGCAGCCGTGTTTCGCGATCAAAACTTGATGCACCCATCGGGTAGTACCACGTTACAAGAAGGTGATACCTTGTGTGTTTTGGCGCAAGAAAAAGATCTAGAAGCGCTGAGTCAGTTATTTAGTGAAGCTCCTGAAAAATCGTCATTAGCCCGTTTCTTTGGTGACTTCTTCCTAGATATCAACGCGAAATTGACGGATGTTGCTTTGATTTATGGCTTAGATCTGGGCGAATTTAATGTGGATATGACGTTGCATGATCTGGTTATGCAGCATTTAGGTGCGACGCCAGTTCTTGGTGACCATTTCGAATGGCAGGGCTTACAGTGGATTGTAGCTGACGTGCTGGATTGGAAAGTAACGCGTATTGGCCTGCGTCTTCCCGATGAGGAAGACAATCAAGAAGAACGAGAAGAAGAGAGTGAAAGTACAGTGGTTAGCTAGTGGCTAACCACCCCATCTAAAGATGTAGATCCTGTAGCAAAATGACCGCCTGAGTGCGGTTTTTCACGCCTAACTTACGAAAGATAGCCGTCATATGAGCTTTAATGGTCGCTTCAGATACATGAAGCTCATAGGCTATCTGTTTGTTCAGTAGTCCATCTGACAACATCCCCAATACCTTATATTGTTGAGGTGTTAACGCTGCAATACGTTCAGCAAGATCATTCGTTGGTGAGTTTTCATTAACTAGTCCTTCAGGGAAGTAAGGATCCCCCGCTAAAACTTGATTCAATGCTGCAATTAAGCTTCGCATATCACTTGATTTAGGAATAAAGCCAAATGCGCCATGGTGTTTTACCTGTGTGACAACAGAGGATTCTTCACTAGCAGAAATGACGACTATTGGTAAATCAGGGTAGTCGTTACGCAGTTGTACTAGGCCTGACATACCATTAGCTCCAGGCATTTTTAGATCGAGGAGTAACAGATCTACATCAGGCTCTTTCTCTAGTAATTGTGTGAGGGCATCATGTGAATCTGCTTCTAAAAGGTTAGCGCCGCTTACTGCCATATGCACAGATTGAAATAGGGCATTACGAAACAGAGGATGGTCGTCAGCAATAATAATGGTGTAAGTTTCATCCATAACGTTAAACACTTTTAACAATTAGGTTAAAAGAAGTATGTTCACATTTTGTAACTTGAACAATATTTAGCCGTTAAAAGTCTGAACTATATCCGGTTTTGCTGATGTTCGTTGTTGAATATGCTGGGGGAGATCTCATTGAGATAAGGTGATTTTTTGTTAAAAAACACCTTATATACCCAAGTAACCTCAAGATGGTGTTTCAGTGAGAATTAAAGCTGATTGTTATTTAAGTGATGAAGAAAATCATCGGCACTGAGAAAACCGCTCACTCGAGCTTGAGTACGATGATTCCCCTCTGTATCCCAAAAGTCGATAGTCGGTAAACCAAGTACCTTAAGATGCTTAAGTAATTTAATGTCTTGGGGCTGATTTTTGGTAACGTCAGCTTGAAGCAACATAAATTGGCTTAGATGTTGCCGTACTTGTGGATCACTAAACGTATATTTTTCAAACTCTTTGCAAGCGACACACCAATCCGCGTAAAAATCGAACATGACGGGCTTACCTTGCGCTTTTGCTTGTGCAAGTGCATCGGTTAACTCTGCCACATTATGGATACGCGTAAACTCTAAGTGGGAGGTTATCTCGCCTACTGGAGTTTTGGTTGGTATGGCATTTGTTGATTGTTGCCAAACTCCCCAAAGGGGTTGGATTGAAAGCACTAACCCAATAATAGCGATAATCCCGATTAAACTGGTGCGCCAGCTTGAGGATTGCGCTTGGTGTTTCACATGATAGAGCCAACCAAATCCAAATAAACCTAGCGCTGACCACAACACAGTTATCCAAATATCGGGAAAAATACGCTCTAAGAGAAAAATAGGAGCGGCAAGTAAAATAAAACCGAACAGAGTCTTAACATGGTTCATCCAGTTACCTGTTTTAGGCAACAGACGCTGACCAAACATCGCGGCAAGAATTAATGGAATTCCCATGCCGATTGAGAGAGCGTACAAGGTTACTGCACCAGTGGTGAGATCACCACTTTGTGCGACGTAGAGCAAGGCTCCGGAAAGTGGAGCTGTGGTACAAGGAGAGCAAACCAAGCCAGAAATCGCCCCCATGATCAGCACGCCAAGGCTATTGCCCCCTTTTTGGCTATTACTTAATTTGTTTAACCAAGTTTGCGCGCTACTTGGTAATTGCAAGGTATATAGGCCAAACATGGATGCGGCGAGTAAGATAAATAAGACACTCAAGGCAATCAACACCGCGGGCTGCTGCAGCGCCGCTTGAAACTGTATTCCTGCTGACGCGACCACGAGGCCTAATAAGGTATAAGTGATCGCCATACCCTGCACATAAATAACACTTAGCATTAATGCTCGGCGTAGAGATAGCTTGCCACTGCCTAACACGATACTGGTTAAAATTGGATACATAGGCAGCACACAAGGCGTAAACGCTAAACCGATACCGAGCAATAAAAATAGGAGTGGCGTCCACCAATGCTCAGCAAGATTTTGCGCCAAAGACGTCGATGTTCCAGCTTCGGGTGCTCCATTGCTCTTATTCCGTTGAGTAACACCTGTTTCTGTCTTGGTCGTTGATGGCGTATTGTTAGCGGCGCTAAATGATTCAATATCAATGGTTCTTGTTTCTGGCGGATAACAAAATCCAGCTTTAGCACACCCTTGGTAACTGACGGTAACTTGACTGCCAGCGGTAAAATCCTTTAACGGTAGGATGATAGATAACGGTTGGGTGTAAATATGAACTTGACCAAAAAACTCATCATTATGCGGAGTCGCGTGGGGGAGTGTGTAGTCGCCTAGAGTGACACCTTGCGCGGAGATGTGAATCCTTTCTTGGTAAAGGTAATAATCGGGTTTGATTTGCCAATCTAAATAGAGTTGGGTTCCTTGCTGATAAGAACTAAACGCAAAGGCTTGATCAACAGTAACAAATTGCTGTTGTTGATTAGGTAATTTGAATTCACTGCTATCGCCGAAAGCCGCTAATGTGCTAGGCACATAAAGAGTGAAAATCAATAAGAATGCAAAAACACGGAGCATAAATGATGGTATTCCCGACGTTGTAGCCATTGCTAATGGGTTGAATCGTAGCGCATCTCGGAGAGTTTGGATATGGTCACGCTAATGCGGCATCGCAAATTATGACCTGCATGGCAGTCTGATGTTCCCATCAAGTTGGGGAATAGATGATAAAAAGGCTTCCAGTTGGAAGCCTTTACTCATTATTGGATAACGTTAGACGTAACGTTGCCCTTTATACTGAGGACGCATTAAGTTTTCTGTGGCGAAAATATCATCCAGTTGCTCAGTGGTAAGCAAACCACGTTCGAGCACTACTTCACGGACACTCTTACCTGTTTCAGCACAGATTTTACCCACGATATCACCTTCGTGATGGCCGATGTATGGGTTGAGGTACGTGACGATACCAATGGAGTTATGTACATAACCTTCACAGATCTCTTTGTTAACTGTAATACCGTCAACACATTTATCACGTAGGTTTACACACGCATTAGAAAGCAGTGAGATAGATTCAAACATGCTTTGCGCGATTACCGGCTCCATAACGTTGAGCTGTAGCTGGCCACCTTCTGCGGCAAAAGATACTGTGTTGTCGTTACCTAATACTTTGAAGCAGACTTGGTTTACCACTTCAGGTACAACTGGGTTTACTTTCGCAGGCATGATAGAAGAACCTGCTTGTAGTTCTGGCAAGTTCAGTTCGTTAAGACCAGCACGAGGGCCAGAAGAGAGTAGACGTAAATCGTTACAGATTTTAGAGAGTTTAACGGCAAGACGTTTAAGTGCGCCGTGAGACATCACGTAAGCACCACAGTCTGATGTTGCTTCAATCAAGTCTTCAGCAGGCACAACTTCAAGTCCAGTTACTTCGGCAAGGTGTTTAACCGCAAGTTGCTGGTAACCATCTGCCGTGTTCAAACCTGTGCCGATTGCTGTCGCGCCTAAGTTTACTTCGAGAAGCAGTTTTGACGTGTACTGAAGTGCGCGGATTTCTTCGTTTAGAGTGATAGCCCAAGCGTGGAACTCTTGACCAACGGTCATTGGCACTGCATCTTGAAGCTGGGTACGACCCATTTTTAGAATGCTAGAGAACTCTTGGCTTTTGAGTTCAAAAGCTGCTTTTAAGTATTCAATCGAATCAATAAGAGTTTGAATGCTGTTGTAAACAGCAATACGGAAACCTGTTGGGTAAGCACAGTTAGTAGATTGGCTACGGTTAACGTGATCATTTGGGTTAATGAACTCGTATTGACCTTTTTCTTTACCCATGAGTTCTAAAGCAAGGTTAGCAATCACCTCATTGGTGTTCATGTTAACCGATGTACCAGCACCACCTTGGAAAACATCTGATGGAAATTGGTCCATACATTTGCCAGTTTCTAAAATTACGTCACATGCTTTGATGATGTAATCAGCAACTTGCTTTGGCAATACACCTAGCTCTTTGTTCGCTAGTGCCGCTGCTTTTTTCGTCATGACCATGCCACGGACGAACTCTGGTACGTCGGATATGGTGACGTTAGAGATATTGAAGTTTTCAATAGCGCGTAAGGTATGGATACCATAATAGGCGTTAGTGGGTACTTCACGTTGACCGAGCAAGTCTTCTTCTAGACGTACGGTCGGTGTTACGGCTTCAGGGGCACTGTTTTGAGTTGCCATAAAGAGTCCTTAAGAAAGATGCTGATAAAATCCGTACTGATAGTCAGAAATCCATTAAAGCGAGATTTAGTAATATAAAATATGGCCTGACTGGTTTTTTCAGAGAGAATCATACTTGAACTTTTGGCGTAAAATAAGTGGGTAAAGTATTTTTTAGTAACGAAAAATGTATATATGGATCACATTCATAGAATGTGGCTCAATGGCATAGAAAACACTATAAGAATCAGGATTCACAGAGTATTTCTGGGTGTGAAATAATACTGGTGCAATGTGACTTTTTAGGGCCCCAAATAAGTGCAAAAACGCCGAATAAACGGCGTTTTCCCATATTTAGAAAATACTAGAATTAATCTTAAATTAAGGGTTATTCACTTGGGTTTCACTGTCACTTTCAACCAAGCTTAGCCTCTCAATACCATGAATAGAAACACAATTTTTCCCTTTGCGTTTTGAACGGTACAGCGCTTGGTCGGCATAACTAAAGGTTTGTTGCGGATCTTCAGACACTAAAGCAATGCCTGCGCTGATACTGACATTATGTTTTGGCCAACTAGCGATCGAAATCCGAATACGATTCATTAAATTTGCGGCATGCTTTAGATCGCTATGTTGCACAATAACGGCAAACTCATCACCTCCAATTCTTGCGATAAAGTCAGTATCGCGAAGTAACGATTTGAGTTGAACAGCAACAAACATAATGACTTCATCTCCTACCGCATGTCCTTGATGATCGTTAATAGATTTAAATGAATCGATATCAATAATGGCTAAGCAGCTATCCGTCTGCTCGGGGTAGCGCTGTTTAAGTCGAGAGTAGTATTCCAGATTTTGATCAAATTTCTTTTTGTTCCATAGCGATGTTGTCGGGTCGAGCTCGCTTTTTTCTTTCAAATCCATAATGGCTTGGTGATGAGCTGAGATATCAGCAAAAGAGTAAACATAGAAGTCGACATGATTACGTTTGCTTTTCAATGCTTTTACCGATGTTTGGCACACGACCATTTCACCGTTAGGCGATTTTAAGACAAACTCTCCTTGCCACTCGCCAAGTCCTTCAAGTGCATTAAGCATCTCTGCTTGAGTTTCTTTGGTTGGTTGAAAATAAAGTAAATTCTGTCCTGATAAGCGTGACGAGCTGATTCCAACCAAATCACTAAATTGATTGTTCGTGCGCAAAATTTTGTGCCGGTTATCAGTTAGAGCGATCGCCATACCATTTTCCATGACGAACTCAGCGTAGGTTCGGTCCATTTTGTTCTGACGATAGGTTTCCCACAATTGAGCCCAAAGTACTGAGAATAGGCCACAAGCAAACCAAATAAGAACGGAATCTGACTCAATCACCCTGTCTCGAGCTGCGTAAACTTGCGCGAGTTGTTGTGGTGAGTAATGTGTGATGATGCTCATAGGGCCAGAATTGGCAAACAGTGCATTCGCAAAAGGTTGGAATACATAAAGGCCATTATCAGTATAAATCGAACCCTGCCGGTTGGGTCGATCACTGATGGCTTGCCATACATCAGGTTGTTCAGCGGGTAAATTAAACGATGCTCGCTCTAATATCAGATCGCCAAATAATTTATGGTTGTCACTACTGATAATATAGAACCCGCTTTTATCGACAAAATCGACACTGAGGTTTTGCGAATTTTCTGTGACGTTGTGGATTAGCGCAAGTACATCGAGGTTAGCAATAAAATAACCTAAACGCTGCTTAGGTGCATCGATTGGGAAGATCAAACGCAGTCCAGGTTTGTACGGAATCACTGGCTTTTGATGTTCATACTCTAAATCAATCCCGAAAGCTCCTTCTTCTCCTGGTTTTAGCTGTTGTGCATAGTGAAAGTAGTCGCGATGGCCTTTGCTTTGGAGCATGGCCGTTGGGACCACATAAGGAAACTCTTTATCTGGCGTATAATCGATACGAATATTTTCATTGCCGGATTTATCTAAATAGCGCAGTTGATAAAAAAGTTTGGAATTAAATGAAGTGAGATACCACTGGCTAGTTAGATAGTGCTTCAGTTTTTCACTGGGGTGCTCAGCATAGTCGTACAATAGTGCAGACCGACTCAGTTCATCAAAGGTTTGCTGAATTTGTGTTGATGTTCGGTTCGTACGCGTGCTGACGTAGGAGAGAAATTGAAATCCTTGTTTCTCAACTTGTTGGCGCAAAAATTCGTGAGCCGTCGATGTCTGATAAAAATAGTATGCAACAGGAATCATAGATGCGACTAGCCAAAGTAACGTTGCTTTGTGAAGAGTTCTCTTAAATCGTTTCATTATGGTATTTGTTGATTAAGAAGATGACTCTTTGAAAGTTAGACCAGCCAGCGTGCTTTTTCCATATATCGACTTAATTTTAGGTTGCCGACGAAAATTCAATGTCATGTTTGATCACATTTTTGTGTTCTAGGGACTCCTTGTAACAAAAGTTATGACAAGCTATTGTGGTCAGCCAACCCAAGGAGGCTTTGTGTTCCCGATTATTTTACTGTTGTTTATTGCTGTTCCAGTGATTGAAATTAGCTTGTTTATCCAAGTCGGAGGTCTGATTGGCCTGTGGCCGACCATTGCTTTAGTGCTCGTGACTGCTGTAGTCGGGGCGTCATTGGTTCGCAGTCAGGGAATTCAGACCTTAATGACAGTGCAGCAACGTCTGCAACAAGGGGAATTGCCAGCACAGCAAATTTTTGAAGGAATTATCCTTGCAGTTGCGGGGATATTACTACTAACGCCTGGATTTCTAACGGATATCACCGGAATGGTTTTGCTCTTGCCGCATCCTCGTCGTATTGCTGCAAAATACTTGATGGGGAAAATGGTCTTAACCAATATGGGAGGTGGCTCTTTTCAATCGGGTTACCATGATCCATTCGGTCGTTCCCAACAAGATGGGCATACTTTTGATGGTGAATTTGAGCGTAAAGACGATGATGATGAACAGCATCGATTGAAATAATACAATGAAGGAGCGAGTTGCGTTGTGAGGAACTCGCTCAGAATGTTTGATTAGAGCCCGCCTTCGAACCCCATCTGACGCCATGCTTCATAAGCAATAATGGCGACTGAGTTAGATAAATTTAAACTGCGTGCATCAGGCATCATTGGAATACGAACGCGCTGTTCCATTGGTAAGCTGTCAATCACGTCTTTTGGTAAGCCACGTGTTTCTGGACCAAACATCAAAATGTCACCAGGTTGATACGCCGGTGTTGTGTGGTGTCCTGTGGTTTTTGTTGTACAGGCAAATAAACGGTAGTCGTCACGTTCTTTAGCCAGAAAGTCCAAAAAAGCTTGGTAGTTTTTATGACGAGTAACGCGCGTTAAATCATGATAATCCAAACCCGCTCGACGAACCTTTTTCTCTTCCAGATCGAATCCCAGTGGTTCAATCAGATGCAACGTAGCGCCGCAGTTAGCGCATAAACGGATGATATTACCAGTATTCGGGGCAATCTCTGGTTCATAGAGAGCAATTTCAAACATGATGGACTTCCTTTAAAAAACAGGTGGGAAAGTATACCTCTAAATCATTGGGATGCCACGGAAAGGCAAAGATAAAAAAGGCCACAGGTGAGCGACTGTGGCCGGAGTCTAGCATGCATGCGTGCAATGCGTAGTCATTTTTTATTGGCGATTAAGCGCTAAGTGCAGCTTGATAGTTTGCAGCAACAGCGTCCCAGTTCACCACGTTCCACCAAGCTTCAATGTATTCAGGGCGGCGGTTTTGGTAACTGATGTAATAAGCGTGTTCCCATACATCCAGTGCTAGGATTGGTTCACCTTTTACGGCAGCTAAATCCATCAGTGGATTGTCTTGGTTACTGGTGGAAGTAATGGCCAATTCACCGTCTTTTACGATGAGCCAAGCAAAGCCAGACCCAAATGTGGCAATAGCAGCTTGAGCAAATTCATCTTTGAATTTCTCGAAGCTACCAAATGTCTTTTCAATAGCAGTTGCTAAGTCACCTGTTGGCTCACCACCGCCATTTGGGCTCATGCTGTTCCAGTACAGTATGTGGTTGTAATACCCACCGCCATTATTACGTACAGCAGGGGAGAGTTCGGAAATCTTACCGAAAATATCTTCGATGGAAGTATTCTCATATTCCGTGTCTTTAACCGCGGAGATGAATTTATCGTAGTAAGTGCGGTGGTGCTTACTGTAGTGGACTTCCATGGTCTTAGCATCGATGTAAGGTTCTAATGCATCGTAAGCATAAGGTAATTCTGGGAATGTATGAGACATGATGTATCCTCCTTTTGAATTATTACATCGTATTGCTAATCATTCTCATTATCAACTTGATCTTTGTGTGGTTTTTATACTTTTTGCGCAATACAGAAAAAAGCCCTCGAGTACTCATGAGTATCGAGGGCTTGGTGTTGGCGGTATGAAGTTACATAACAGGTAGAGTAAAGGTCACTAATAATCCACCGAGTTTGCTACGTGATGCTGAGATCGTTCCACTATGTTGCCGGATGGCACTTTCAGTGATCGCTAATCCTAGCCCTGTACCTCCACTGTCTCTATCGCGTGCAGTCGATACTCGATAGAAAGGACGAAAGATTTGGCTGAGCTCGCTATCTGGGACTCCGGCTCCATTATCTTCAACGGTTACCGTGAGTTGACCATCTTGTGTTTTAAACGTTACTTTAATGACGTTATTACCGTATTTGATCGCGTTACGAACGATATTTTCCAATGCGCTCATCAACAGGTTTGGACTGCCAGAAATAGAGACATTTGGAATATCATTAAATTGCAGTGATTTGTTGAGTTGCTCTGCTTCAAACTGTGCATCACTTAAAATTTCTTCCCACAAACTGCTCAATGGCTGTATTTCTCGGCTCATATGGCTGTCGGTTTGCATGCGCGATAGTTCCAGCAGTTCCCCAATCATCTGCTCAAGGCGTTGAGTTTCGGTATCAATTCGCTCCAGTTCTGCACTTTGTCCTTGTTTGCGCACTGCTAAACTGGTTGCCATACGCAAACGAGTTAAAGGTGAACGTAACTCATGAGAAATATCAGACAAAAGCCGTTGTTGTCCTGAAATCATTGAATTGACGGCTTCCACCATCTGATTAAAGCTTTGTCCAGCCGAGCGAAACTCTGAAGTGCCTTTTTCTAGTGAAGGGTCGACGATAAAGTTACCTTGAGCGACTCGGTTTGCTGCTTGAGCAAAACGTTGCGCAGGCTTACTCAAGGCCCATGCGAGCCAAAGTAAGCATGGCGTACTAAGTAAAATAATGAATAGCAGCAGTTGGATAGGGTGATCCAATAGGCGCATTAAAAATGGAGGTGGCCCTTGCCAATCGAAGCCAAAATAAAGTAATAAACGCTGTTTGGCTAATACAATAGGAACAGGACCCGCAATTTGATAATGGCCATATGCACGTTGGGTCGGCTTAGCGTCAAAATCGATACTGGAAGTAAAGTTTTTTAATGCGCGATATTTTGCTTTAGGACGAATATCCTGAGAGATAATTTTGCCTTCAAGCGTTGTGATATAAAAATCGGGTCGATGCTTATCACCAGGGGTGCGGCGCGCATCGATACGCTTGAGGCGACTGAGTATATGGTTTAGGTCGTTTTCATTCACAAAACGTCCCATCAACATATCGCGGCTATCTGTCATATGTTGATGCATTTCTGGTGGAATATTGCGGCTCTTACGTGGATCCATGTTCGGAACCGCTAGTACACCAACTACCACAATAACCAATGTCAGCCAAAAAATAGCGAAGATACGACCATATAGGCTATTCAATTTTGGCAGGAACATTAATCCTCCAATACCATCAGATAACCGCGTCCGCGTAGTGTTTTAATGCGTGATTTTCCATCGGGACGTTCAGGCAATTTCTTACGTAGGTTAGAGACATGCATATCAATTGCCCGGTCAAATGCAGCAAGGTGTTTGCCTAGCACATCTAAACTTAATGATTCTTTAGTCAATGGAAGCCCCGGGTTTTGGGCAAAATGACTGAGGAGTGAAAACTCAGTTGTTGTGAGATCTAAGAGCTCACCTTGACAGTATGCTTCTTGTTTTCCTGGATATATCTGAATGTCTTGGCACTCAATCATGTCTGGCGACTTTGCTTGATGTTGCGGTTGAGTTCGACGCAAAATAGCACGAATGCGAGCCAACAACTCACGATCACTAAATGGTTTGGGTAGGTAGTCGTCGGCACCTAACTCTAAACCGACAACACGATCGATTTCTTCACCTTTTGCCGTCAGCATCAATACTGGGGTTGACCAGCGTTCCCTTAGTTTTTTCAGGGTTTCCATACCATTTAATTTAGGCATCATGACATCAAGTAAGATCAGATCAATGTGATCAGATACTGCACTTAATCCTGCTTCACCATCATTGGCTTCTGAGACGTCAAATCCTTCATAAGTTAACACTTCTTTCAGTAACCCAGTTAATTCAACATCGTCATCAATAACTAAAATGTGTGGCATAGATTTCTCACTCAACTAGATATTTGTTCAGGCTATATTACAGCGGCTTTTGGAGAATTGATTATCAAGAATATCACTATTTACGATGTTTTACTCATGCTATACGTCGTTTGACCGAGCAGATCTTATGCTTATTTCGAAGGCTGAGATTCAGCTATCCAGATCCAAAGTAGAAGGATAAATCGATGAGTAAAGCTAAGAAACTGTTCCTAACTGCTGTTATGTTACCACTAACGCTAGCCGCCAGTGGTGCCTATGCTGCAGGAGGCCCTAATGGACCGATGCAAAACCGTGGCCCAGACGATAACTGTGGTCCGGGCGCAGAACAAAGTATTCTTCGCCAACTGAATCTAACTGATCATCAGAAAAAAGAATTAAGAGAGCAGCATCGCAAGCAAGAAAAGGCGATGCGTGCAGAAATGAAATCGATTCACGAGCAAGAACAAGCTATCGTGTTAGCAAAAGATTTCGATCAGGCGAAAGCAACAAAATTGGCTCAAGAGATGGTTAACCTACAGGTTCAACGTCATGTCGGTATGTTAAAACAGCGCCATGATATGTTGTCGGTATTAACTAAAGAGCAAAAGGCACAATTTGAGTTATTGAAAAAATATCAAATGTCACAATGCATGAAAGGGCATCATCGTCCTGGAATGAAAGGGGACCATGGTCCTCGTGGTGACAAGATGCCAATGCCTGAGCAGCCTTAATTCATTATCACACTCGCAAAGCAGCCGAAAGGGCTGCTTTTTTTATCTCTGCATTTTGGAATCTAAATCAGTCCATAGTGAGGGGAATTCGAACAAAACCAATGTCTTTAGGTATACTTTAACTACGACTTTACTGGGATGATTGGAATGAAAAAAGAATATGCTCGGTTAGTGACGACCGCAGCTTGGATGGCCACTGGTGTAGCAAGCTTACTGTTGATTGTTAAACTTGCCATCTGGTGGATGACGGGGTCTGTGAGTTTATTGGCTTCTTTAATCGATTCAATGATTGATATTGCAGCTTCTATCGTTAATTTAATCGTGGTTAGGTATTCCCTACAGCCTGCCGATAAGGAGCACACATTTGGTCATGGAAAGGCGGAATCATTAGCCGCATTGGCTCAAGCGATGTTTATTTCTGGTTCAGCGGTCTTTCTGATTTTAAATGGTATTGACCGATTTTTCAGACCTATGGCTTTAAAGTCACCTGAGCTAGGGGTTTATGTCAGTTTATTTGCCATTGTTATGACGTTGGGCTTGGTCATGTTTCAGCGCTACGTTGTGAATAAAACGGGCAGTCAAGCGATTGCTGCTGACTCACTGCATTATCAAACTGATTTATATATGAATGTTGCGATCATGGTAGCATTAGGATTGAGCTGGTTTGGCTTTGCGCAAGCCGATGCAGTATTTGCAATAGGCATTGGTATCTATATTTTGTATAGCGCAGTAAGAATGGCGCAACACGCAACGCAAACCTTACTCGATCGCGCTCTACCTGAAGAGGATAATCATCGTATTGTTGATATCGCTAAATCGGTTGATGGTGTATTAGGTATCCACCAATTGCGTACACGTATTTCTGGCCCGACTCGCTTTATTCAACTGCATATTGAGTTGGAAGATAAGATGCCACTTATTGATGCTCACCATGTCTCTGATACAGTAGAAGCGAAGTTACGTAAGGCGTTTCCTAATTCGGATGTGTTAATTCACCAAGATCCTTATTCGGTGATTTTTGGTCCAGAACGGAAACAAAAGATGCAAGATTGGTACGATTCATCGGCAGCGTCAGACGCATAATTTGCGACTATTCTGATGTGTGTCAACGTTGAAAAACTCAGACAATGGCATACTTCAAGCCGATGAGAAAGCTACCAAAATATGAAATAACGGTAGTATTCCTGCATAAGACAGGTAACATAATATCTACAATAAAAAGATTTGTTTATGTGGTTAGCGATAATCATATGACGTTAAAAATTGATTAATGAGTTCCCAAAATATAGAGGGTGAGCATGATTAAAAAGATCGGGGTATTGACCAGCGGCGGTGACGCACCTGGCATGAACGCTGCTATTCGCGGCGTAGTTCGTACTGCACTTGGTGCAGATCTAGAAGTATATGGTGTCTACGACGGCTACTTAGGCCTTTATCAAGACCGCATTGAAAAACTAGAACGTTCAAGCGTGTCTGATGTAATTAACCGCGGCGGTACGTTCTTAGGATCTGCTCGCTTCCCTGAGTTCAAGGAAGAAGCAGTTCGTGCAAAAGCTATCGAAAACCTGAAAAAGCATGGTATTGATGCGCTTGTGGTTATCGGCGGTGACGGTTCGTACATGGGGGCGAAGAAGCTAACTGAGATGGGTTACCCATGTATCGGTTTACCAGGTACTATCGATAACGATATCGCAGGGACTGATTATACAATCGGTTACTTCACTGCTTTAAATACAGTCATCGAAGCAATTGACCGTCTTCGTGATACATCTTCTTCACACCAACGTATTTCTATTGTTGAAATCATGGGTCGCCACTGTGGTGATTTGACTCTAATGTCAGCGGTTGCTGGTGGTTGTGAATACATTATTTCTCCTGAAACAGGTTTAGACAAAGAGCTACTGATTTCTAACCTGCAAGATGGCATCAAGAAAGGTAAAAAGCACGCTATTATCGCTCTAACAGAGCTGATGATGGATGCTAATGTATTAGCAAAAGAAATCGAAGCTGCGACAGGTCGTGAAACTCGTGCAACCGTGCTAGGTCACATCCAACGTGGTGGTTGCCCATCAGCATTTGACCGTGTTCTTGCATCACGCATGGGTAACTATGCGGTTCACCTTCTGCTTGAAGGTCACGGTGGTCGTTGTGTCGGTATTCAGAAAGAAGAATTGGTACACCACGATATCATTGATGCGATTGAAAACATGCGTCGCCCAGTACGTAAAGACCTCTACAAAGTGGCTGAAGAGTTGTTCTAACATTTGCGTTGTTGAGACGAAAAAAGACCGCTTAGATAGCGGTCTTTTTTGTTGGTATCGAAATACGCTGAGACTACAGAATGATTTCGCGTACGTCAGGATCTTTGCGTTCTAGGTAATGAATCGATTTAACGCGACGAATAGTACGGCAACGGCCACGAATAATGAGAGTTTCAGTGGTCGCAATATTACCTTTACGTGTGATGCCTTCGAGCAGATCGCCTTTAGTGATGCCAGTCGCAGAGAAAATAACGTTATCGCTACGCACCATCTCTTCTAGCTTAAGTACAGTGTTTGCTTTTACGCCCATTTCTTCACAGCGTTTCAGTTCTTTAGCTCCCCAGATACGGTTATCTTCGGTTTCACCTTTCACTTCATGACGAGGAAGTAGGCGGCCTTGCATGTCACCATCCAGAGCCCGAATAACCGCCGCTGATACGACACCTTCAGGAGCGCCACCGATGCAGTACATCATGTCAACTTCACTGTCTGGCATGCAGGTTAAAATTGAAGCGGCTACGTCACCATCTGGCACAGCAAAGACGCGAACTCCCATTTTTTGCATTTCAGCAATAACGCCATCATGGCGAGGTTTAGCTAAAGTAATCACTACCAGCTCAGAAAGTGGTTTACCGAGTGCTTGAGCAACGTTGGTCAAGTTTTCTGCTAGGGGTTTATTAAGATCGATGCAGCCTTTGGCCTCAGGACCGACGACTAACTTTTCCATGTACATATCAGGCGCTTTTAGAAAGCTGCCTTTTTCGCCGGCTGCAAGCACTGCAAGAGCATTCGATTGACCCATCGCGGTCATACGGGTGCCTTCGATTGGATCTACAGCAATATCGACTGCATCACCACCAACGCCGACTTGTTCGCCAATAAATAACATAGGTGCTTCGTCGATTTCACCTTCGCCAATTACGATTTCACCCGCAATTTCAGTTTTATTGAGCAAGGTGCGCATTACTTCAACTGCGGCACCATCTGCTGCGTTTTTATCTCCACGGCCAAGCCATTTGTACCCTGCTAAAGCGGCACCTTCAGTGACTCGAGAAAAAGCCATTGCCAATTCGCGTTTCATCTTTACTCCAAACCAAATAAACGGGATTTTTTAATACCTAAGTAACCTAACGGAGACGGCGATGAATGATCGTCGGTGGTGGTGTAAAGGGGAAGATGGCATCGAACCCTTAACCGCTAAGTTACTTAGGTAACGAGAACGAATTTTATCATATTAATACGAGAACGGTTGCAGTTTGCATTCCTGTTGCTTTGCACTTGATCAAAACTGCGGTGGAAATTAGGGTAATGGATGAAAAATGAACGACTTAAACTCGGCGAAAAGCCAGTTAGGTAAGCATAATGTCAATTTACGCCTTATTTTTAACCGAATAGCGCAAAATCTCGAATATAGTGAGTGTTTATCGGCGATTGGCTGAGTAGAATGGGGGCATTAGGTGACCACCTGAGTCGCCCCAACCGATTCAATAAAGGGTAAGAACATGTCTTTTGAAGTACTAGAGCAACTTGAAGCGAAAATCCAAACCGCAGTTGATACTATCGCACTGCAACAAATGGAATTAGATGAGCTAAAAGAAGAAAAACAACAACTTCTAAATCAAACAGAAGAAAAGAATGCGCGCATTGAAGAACTAGAACGCCAAGCTCAACAAGTGAAACAAGAACATGAAGCATGGCAAGAACGTATTCGTAGCCTGCTTGGTAAAATGGAAGACGTAGAATAATCGTCTTTTATTGATACTTGATCACCTAATTGGTGTTGGGTAAGAACCAAAAATAAAACCGCTGGCATTATAGCTAGCGGTTTTATTTTATCGAATGTTGACGTTAAGCAGCTGGAGTAGGGCGAATGCCTAGGGTGTGGCATAACGCGTAAGTCATTTCTGCACGGTTGAGTGTATAGAAATGGAAATCTTTTACGCCTTCACGCGATAAAATGCGGATCATATCAATGGCCTGACTTGCCCCTACTAATTGACGAGTCACTGGATCGTCATCTAACCCTTCAAATTGTTTTGCCATCCAACTTGGTATTTTGACGTGGTTTTGCGCTGCAAAGCGTGAAGCTTGTTTGAAGTTAGTGACGGGCAAAATACCCGGAACAATTTCTACATCAATCCCTGCTGTGACGCAGCGGTCGCGAAAGCGTAAGTAGCTTTCCACATCAAAGAAAAACTGGGTAATCGCGCGGTTAGCTCCTACTTCTACTTTACGGCGCAGATTAAGTAAATCGGCTTGGGCGCTTTTTGCTTCAGGATGAACCTCTGGAAAAGCGGCGACTGAAATATCAAAATCGTGACGAGATTTCAGCAGTTCGACGAGATCTGATGCATACATGTCAGGCTGCCCTGCACCTTCAGGAATATCGCCTCGTAAAGCCACAATATTGCGAATATCATTGTTCCAATAGTCGTCAGCAATCTTAATCAGCTCTTCACGAGTAGCATCAATACAGGTTAAATGAGGGGCTGATACTAAACCGGTCTTGTCTTTAATTTCTTTAATAATCGAGTGAGTACGATCACGCTCGCCAGAGTTAGCACCATAGGTAACGGAAACAAAACTTGGGTTCAACGTTTTTAGGCGGTGAACTGAATTCCAGAGGGTTTCTTCCATTTTTTCGCTGCTTGGTGGAAAAAACTCAAATGACACATTGATGTCCGATAGTTCGGCGATGTTTTGGTTTAAAGCATCAATATGACTAGCGTGTGTGTATCCCATTCTCTTCTCCTGCGAGCAGTCGCCAACGTGGACGGCCAACGAATCTTATTTTTGACGTTTAGACGTCTATATGTCCAAATAATGTGTTGAACTGGCTACAATGTCAACAATATTAACTTGAATATAATTCATATAACGAATGAATTCTCATCAAGTGGCCATGTTTTTAGTGTGGTTAATTTGGCATTGTAAATGAAATTAATGAGATAGCTGTAGTGGGGGAGCAAAAAATTAACCCGCCAGATGGCGGGTTATGACATTAAAGGAAACTTGCAAGTAAGTTTAAATCGGATTGGATAGCTCCAGCGGTCACTTCTCGGCCGGCTCCAGGGCCGCGAATAACCAATGGGTTATCTCGATACCACTTACTTTCAATCGCGAAGATATTGTCGCAAGGTAGTAAGTTGGCAAGAGGATGTTCTCGTTCTAGAGCTTCTACACCTACAGTGGCAATACCATTCTTTTCTAAACGTGCCACATAACGCAGTACTTTGTCTTCTTCTTGGGCTTTTTCTAGGCGTTCTGCGAGCGATGTATTAAGTAATTCACTCTGATCTAAAAATTCATCCAGTGGCAGTTTAGTCAGTTCATCGGGCACCAAAGATTCTACTTTGACGTTTTCAGGCTCGATATCAAGACCCGATTCACGAGCTAGAATCACCAATTTTCGCATCACATCTGAACCATCAAGGTCATTGCGTGGATCGGGTTCGGTTAGACCCTGTTGCCATGCTAACTCGACTAATTCGCTAAAGGGTACGCTGCCGTCGTATTGTTGGAATAACCACGATAAGGTTCCTGAGAAGATACCGGATAACGCCATAATTTCATCACCACTTTCGCGTAAATCACGAAGCGTATGATTGATAGGTAATCCAGCACCCACAGTGGCATTGTATAGCCAATGACGGCTAATTTTAGAGAACGCATCTTTGACTTGATTGTAATATTCGCTTGGAGCGGAGCCAGCAACTTTATTAGCGGTAATGAGGTGCATACCTTGCTCTGCAAATTGTAGATATTGCTGGGCAAGTTGCTCGCTGGCGGTTACATCGAGAATAATAACGTCGTCGTAACCTTCAATATTACCTAAGCGTTCTATCCACTCTTGGCCATCATTCGGTTGGGCTTCACTTGGATCGATCGTCAGAACTTTTTGGGCATCAAAACCTTCAGGATTGAAAAGGTAGTTTTGACTATCGACTACCGCAACTAAGTCAAACGACATGCCACGGCGACGCTCTAACTCTTCTTTTTGTTGAGCGAAAAGTTTTAACCAGCTCGACCCGATATTACCTTTGCCACACAATGCTAAGGCTACCCGTTTTTGGGCTTGGAAAAGCTGTGTGTGAATATCATTGACGAGAGGTTCGATTTCAGTTTGGCGCATCACTGCAACCAGACTTAACCCTGATTCTGTCGCAGAGATGAACTCTATCGGACAGTTTTTGGTTTGCTGATAGAAGCCAAAACAGTGGTGAGCGTTATTGGTTACTCCAGCACCGACCGCTGCCACTAAACAGAAGCCTTCTTTCAATTTAATTTCCGCTTCAGTGGCTGAATCTTGTAGATAATCCAACGCGCCAGAAGCTATTTCAGCGGTATACGCTAAGCGCAGTAAGTATTGGTCTGCTTGTGTTTCAAACGCTAATGGCTCTAATTGAACGCGCTTGAGACGTTCCAAAATGCCGGTTTTCATCCGCTCAAAATCATGGTTTTGACCAAATGAGAGCTCAATAAGCAGCACATCATCTAATGAGGTGATGATTTTGGCGCCGCGACCAGAAGCAAGAACTCGTTCAATGCGAGTTGAACCTGATTCTGGGCGGTAACTACAACGTAGAGCTAAATCCATTGTACTTTGTGCTACAGGCTGTAGCGTGCGGCTATGCAACACTGGCGCAGCTAAACGGGCCAACTCATTGGCTTCATCTAAGCGAAGTAATGGGAGTAGGCAAGCATCGTTAACTAAACGGGGATCTGCGCTAAATACCCCAGCAACATCACTCCAAATAGTCACTTTACTGACATCCGCAAGAGCGCCAATGATTGTGGCAGAATAGTCAGAGCCATTACGGCCCAATAGCACAGTTTCACCCGCACTATTTTGTGCCATAAAGCCAGTAATAATGACGCGTTGATTACTATATTGCGCTAAAATACTGTGTAACAGTGGATAAGATGCCGCGCGATCAATTTCTGGTTGTGTGCCCGCTTCGGCACGCAAGAAATGTCGTGCGTCTTCGGCGACAGCAGCGAGACCTTCTTGATTTAATAAGGCGGTTAATAGGCGAACTGACCAGCGTTCACCATGTCCGAGAACAGCAGCTCGTTGCGCAGTGGTAAGTGGTGCTGTGAGTTCGCCTAAAGCGCTACATTCTGCACTAAGTTCAGTTTGTAGATGGTCCGCTTGTTCACCTTCAAGTAAACCGTCAATTAATTCCGATTGATACTGACGAAGCGACTGTAAAGTTTCATGTGCTAACCGACCATCTTTATTGAGGGCATCGACAAACGTGATAAGACGGTTAGTGGTTTTCCCTGCCGCAGAGACAACGATTAAATCGTTGTCTTGTGAATATTCCTTCAAAATATGAGCAACACGCTGATAGCATTCAGCGTCTGCTAGGCTACTACCACCAAATTTATGCAACTGGCGTTGGGTAGTCATTAACGGATCTCCTTGGCCTTATTGAAGGCTTGGTCTAAATCGGCGATCAAATCTTCTGGATCTTCCAAACCGACTGATACACGCAGTAATAAGATTGAAACCCCAGCCTCTGCCAATGCTTTTTCACCCATAGCACGGTGAGTCATTGTCGCCGGGTGGCAAATTAAACTTTCAACACCGCCAAGCGATTCAGCGAGAGAGAACAATTCTAATGAACTTACAAATAGTTTTAATTGTTCGTAAGAGCCATTGACTTCAAAGCTTAGCATTGAGCCAAAACCGGACTGTTGTTTTTTCGCAATATCATGTCCTGGGTGATTTGGCAGGCTAGGGTGATAAACCACTTTTACTAGCTCTTGTTTAAGCAAGTAATTCAAAATTTGTTGAGAGCTTTCTTCGTGCTGACGCATACGAGCCGGCAGAGTACGCAGACCGCGTAGTGTCATATAACTATCAAACGGTGTACCAGTTGCGCCGATACAGTTACCCCACCAAGCAATTTTTTCTGCATGCTCGGCATCTTTACTGATCACGACACCGCCAATAACATCGGAGTGACCGTTAATGTATTTAGTAGTTGAATGGATAACGAAGTCAGCACCGAGCGTTAGAGGCTTTTGGTACACAGGTGTCAAAAAGGTATTGTCGACAGCGACAAGGGCACCAATTTGTTTTGCTTGCTGGCACACTTTTTCGATATCAATCACACGAACCAGTGGGTTAGATGGGGTTTCTAGTAGAATCAATTTTGGCTTTTGCGCTAATGCGTCGGCAAACGCTTTTTCATCTGATTGATCAACAAACAGTACTTTAAAATCGCCTTTTTGCGCACGAGTATTGAATAAGCGGTAAGTACCACCATAACAGTCGTGTGGAGCGATGATGATATCATCAGGACCGATAAACGCAGAAACCCAAAGGTTTAGAGCTGAAGTACCGCAGTTGGTAATCGTCGCGCCTACACCACATTCGAGTTTTGAGAGTGCTTCTTCCAATAAGTTACGGTTTGGGTTACCTGAGCGGGTATAGTCATAGTTTGGCACTTCGCCAAACGCAGGAAAGCCGTAGTTAGTGGATAGATAAATGGGTGGAACAACAGCGTGATACTGGGTATCGGATTCAATACCAGTACGAACCGCCACGGTAGCGGGTTTGCGAGTGGTCATAAGTGTTTCCTTTCCTGTGTGACTCTATGTTTGTTGCGTTTATCATATCTGACGATCTAAACCACAGATAACGATATATGATGCATAGCCTCACACTTTACTGTTGAAAAAAGAAGACGTCAACACTTCTAGACGTCTATATGTCTTTGCTTATGGCAGTAAATCCCGCTAAAATTGGGGTCTTTAATATTCATTAGTGAAATTAGTTTAACGAAGGTGCGCAATGGCAGACTGGAACGGCGATTATATTAGCCCTTATGCAGAACATGGTAAGAAGAGTGAACAAGTAAAAAAAATTACCGTATCTATTCCTCTTAAAGTACTTAAAGTGTTGACTGATGAGCGTACTCGCCGCCAAATCAATAATTTACGTCATGCTACTAACAGTGAACTTCTGTGTGAAGCGTTTTTGCATGCGTACACTGGTCAGCCTTTGCCGACCGATGAAGATTTGCGAAAAGATCGCCCAGATGACATTCCTGTTGAAGCCAAAGAGCTAATGACTGCAATGGGCATCGAATTTGAATCATTTGATGACTAAGTCGTATTACTATTGTTAATGACGTTTGCACATTCGCGTCATTAAAAGTAAAAAGCCCCCAACCAAGGTTGGGGGCTTTTGCATTTAGGGATAAGCATTACTCAATATTGCTTATTAGTCAGACCTTAGTCTTCCATGTAACCTGCTGGTAGCTCGATACGAGCAACACCTGAGTCTACTGCAGCTTGAGCCACTGCGCGAGCAACACGAGGAAGTAGGCGTGCATCCATTGGTTTTGGAATGATGTAATCAGGACCAAAGCTCAGTGATTCAACACCCGCTGCTTTTAGTACGTTTGCAGGAACGTCTTCTTTTGCTAATGAGCGAATTGCTTCAACCGCAGCCAATTTCATTTCAATGTTGATTTCTCTCGCGCGAACATCTAGAGCGCCGCGGAAAATAAATGGGAAACATAATACGTTGTTAACCTGGTTAGGGTAGTCACTACGACCTGTGCCCATAATCATGTCTGGACGAGCTGTTTGAGCTAATTCAGGTTTGATTTCTGGATCTGGGTTAGAACATGCAAAGATAACTGGTTTATCAGCCATCAGCTTGATCTGTTCTTCTGTAAGCAGGTTAGGACCTGATACACCAAGGAATAGATCCGCACCTTCAATAACATCAGTCAGAGTGCGTTTGTCTGTGTTGCTCGCAAAGCGCTGTTTGTGTTCATTGATGTCGCTACGACGAGTATGAATTACACCTTTACGGTCTAACATGTAGATTTTTTCACGCATTGCACCGCATTGGATAAGCAATTCCATACATGCAACCGCTGCAGCACCAGCGCCAAGACAAACGATGGTACATTCTTCAAGTTTTTTACCTTGAAGTTCGATAGCGTTCAGCATACCTGCTGCGGTTACGATTGCTGTACCGTGTTGGTCATCGTGGAATACTGGCACATCACAACGTTCAATCAAGCGACGTTCGATTTCGAAACAATCAGGTGCTTTAATGTCTTCTAGGTTGATGCCGCCGAATGTATCCGCAATGTTAGCAACCGTATCAACGAACTCGTCGATAGTGCGGTGTTTTACTTCGATGTCGATAGAGTCGATACCAGCAAAGCGTTTGAATAGTAGCGCCTTACCTTCCATTACTGGTTTAGAGGCAAGCGGACCTAAGTTACCTAGGCCTAGGATTGCGGTACCGTTTGAGATAACGGCAACGGTGTTACCTTTACCTGTGTATTTGTAAACGTTTTCTACGTTTTGCGCGATTTCACGCACTGGCTCTGCAACACCTGGGCTATAAGCTAGAGATAAGTCTTCAGCAGAGTCCGCAGGTTTAGTCAAAGAGATCGCAATTTTACCTGGAGTTGGTATTGCGTGGTAATCAAGGGCTTTTTGGCGAAACTGTTCTTCTGCAGTCAGTTCCTGTTGATTGTCATTGGACATAGCTGTTCTCTGTTATTGTTTGTAGAAAAGCCGACCATTCTAAAGCAGTAATTTGACGCTGCATAGCGGCAAAATGACTACTTTTTCGCAGAAAATAGAGAGATAAGACCAGATAAAATAAGGCAAAGGTTTGCGCGAAAGGAGGAAAGTTCTTTTTTATAATTTCTTCTTATATCAGGTTATAAAAAGTTAGATGATTTATATCGCTAGCAATAAGCCGATTCCCAGCCGGTGTGGGCCTGATTTGTGTTTGTTGATGGCGCTCTGAATCTTGAGGTTATGTGGGGGGATATAAACAAAAAGGACGCTAAAAGCGCCCTTTTCTAATTCGTTCAATATCTGAAAGCAATTATTTTTTGCTAGATAGAGTACCGAAACGTTTGTTGAAGCGATCAACACGACCACCGGTATCAACGATACGTTGTTTACCAGAGTAGAATGGGTGACATTTGTCACAAACGTCTAGATGAAGAGTGTCTTTGTCTAGAGTTGATTTGAAAACGAAAGTGTTGCCGCAAGAACAGTTTGCAGTTACTTCTTTGTATTCTGGGTGGATACCAGTTTTCATGGGATAACCTCAAATTAGGCCGTGTCGCTATCCAAATCGATGTTGGACACCACACGTATTGTTAATGATAAAGTGCAAAATAACTGCTATTAGTAAGCAGCTACCTTGTAAGGCGCGATATAATAAAGAATCATCACTCTCGGATCAACTCATTTTGCCGCTATTTTCGCCATTTTTATGGTTTAATGGGAGGTGGCTGGTTCAGGGAATTAGCCTTTACTCATTAAGTATAGGATAGATAGTCGAATTTGTAGTCTGCATCTATTAGACTGTGCGCTGTGATTCGCAATTCCAGACCTAACAACTATGCGCCCATCGATTGCCCGAGTGGCATTACCCGTTCCACTTGATAAACAGTTTGACTATGTGGTTCCACCGCATCTATTTCCTATCATTGGTGGGCGTGTTTCTGTGCCATTTGGGCGCCAAACATTAGTGGGTATTGTCACTGCGTTGGTCAACGAGTCCGATTTTCCTCGTGAGCAGTTAAAACCAATCAAGGCCGTTCTAGATACCCAGCCTATGTGGCCCGATCCTCTATTTGGTTTATTACAGTGGTGTAGCCAATTTTATCAACATCCTCTCGGTGACACTTTGGCGAACGCAATGCCAACATTGTTGCGTAAAGGGAAAGAGGCTAATTTTGCTGCTCTTCGAGAATGGCGATTAACGGAGATCGGTCGTAATCAACTCATGGTGGGGTTTGATAAACGAGCAGTGCAACAGGCCCGTTTAATGTATCGCTTAGAAAATGAGCCAGTGTCTCACCAAACGTTAGTGGAAGAAGAGTTTTCTTCAGCGACGTTAAAAGCTGTAGAAAAAAAAGGTTGGATCGAAATGCAAGAGCGCCAACCTAAAATTAAAGCTTGGCCAAAGCATATAGAAGCGGATGTTGATAAACCTAAGTTGAACCAAGAGCAGGCTGTGGCGATTGCTTCAGTAAACTCACAGCCGGGATTTGGCTGTTATCTACTACAAGGGGTGACGGGCTCAGGTAAAACCGAAGTGTATCTGAATATGATTAAACCTGTGCTCGATAAAGGGCGTCAGGCGTTAGTACTCGTGCCTGAAATCGGTTTAACACCACAAACCATTAATCGCTTTAAACGCCGATTTAATGTTCCAGTCAGTGTGATTCACTCGGGACTCAATGATACCGAGCGCTTAAATGCATGGCTGAGTGCTCGTGATAAAGCGGCTGGGATAGTTATCGGTACACGCTCTGCGTTACTCACGCCTTTTGCTGATCTCGGCATTATTATTGTGGATGAGGAGCATGATGCTTCCTACAAGCAGCAAGACAGTTTGCGCTATCATGCTCGTGATGTTGCGGTGATGAGGGCTGCGAAAGAAAATATCCCAATTATTTTAGGCTCTGCAACACCAGCGTTAGAAACTCTCCATAACGCGTTAACCGGTAAATATCATCATTTACAATTAACTCAGCGCGCGGGACTCTCAACACCGACGACGAACCATGTTTTGGATGTGAAGGGGCTGTATTTAGAAAGTGGTTTATCTGCACCGTTAATTGCGCAAATGCGTCGTCATCTTCAAGCGGGCAACCAAGTTCTGTTATTTCTCAACCGGCGCGGATTTTCTCCTGCTTTGATGTGCCATGAGTGTGGTTGGATTGCTGACTGCCAAAGGTGTGACGCTTATTACACCTATCATCAGAATAGCCATGAAATGCGGTGCCATCACTGCGGTTCTCAAAGACCTGTGATTCATCAATGTCAAAGTTGTGGATCCACTCACCTAGTTACTGTCGGGGTGGGAACGGAGCAGTTAGAGAATCAATTAGCTGAACTTTTTCCTGAATATAAGACAATCCGTATCGATCGCGATAGCACAAGACGTAAGGGAAGCTTAGAAAGTGCTCTTACGGCAATTCGTAATGGCGAATATAAAATTTTGATTGGTACTCAAATGCTCGCGAAAGGGCATCATTTCCCGGATGTTACTATGGTTGCTCTGTTAGATGTGGATGGGTCGTTGTATAGCAGCGATTTTCGCGCAGCCGAGCGTTTTGCCCAGTTGTTTACTCAGGTAGCAGGACGAGCAGGAAGGGCGAGTAAGCCGGGTGAAGTTTATTTACAGACCCACCATCCGGAACATGCGTTGCTCCAGGCTCTATTAACCAAAGATTACAATCACTTTGCGCAAAGTGCCTTAGCGGAACGTAAGTTAGCGATGTTACCGCCGTATACATTTTTGACGTTATTAAGAGCAGAAGCGAATAATTCGCAGCAGGTCGAAGATTTCTTACGTCAAGTGCGCCATACCTTAGAAAGTAATCCGATATTTGATGATACCTGTTTGGTGTTAGGCCCAACGCCAGCTCCATTAGCAAAAAGGGCAGGAAAGTTTCGTTGGCAGTTACTGATTCAGACGCAAACACGCTCAATGATGCAAAAATGGTTGATCAGTGCTCGTCCTGCTATCAATATGCTACCTATTGCTAACAAGATTAGGTGGACTTTAGACATTGAACCGCAAGATCTTTCATGAAAAATCAAGATTGTTTGCTAACCTTAAAGGGATGGAAACAATTAAACGTGATGGAATTCACGCTAATAGTGTAAAATTTGTTAATCTAAGCGTAACCTACTCATTAGTAGTTCATTAGACTTAAGTAAAGTATTCCTTCAGTGGCCGTTGGGGCTGCTGAGTTGTTTTTGAGCCCATGCATTCGCATATTAAGCAAGGTGTATCCATTATTGTGATGCCTTATATGTCAGCCTCGCTTTTAGGACGATGTGGGTAAACGATAACGATAAGAAAAGTGCGTTTGCACTGTCCAGGATAGAGAAAGAGGGTTATTTATATGGCGACAATGAAGGATGTTGCCCAGCTTGCTGGAGTGTCAACGGCAACGGTATCCCGTGCCTTGATGAATCCAGAGAAAGTCTCTTCTTCTACTCGTAAACGAGTTGAAGAAGCAGTCTTAGAAGCGGGCTATTCTCCCAATTCTTTAGCTAGAAATCTGCGCCGTAACGAATCGAAAACGATCGTCACCATCGTACCAGATATTTGTGATCCCTATTTTACTGAGATCATTCGTGGCATCGAAGATGCAGCCATGGAGCATGGATATCTTGTACTATTAGGCGATAGTGGCCAGCAAAAGAAACGAGAGAACTCATTCGTCAATCTCGTATTTACCAAGCAAGCCGACGGTATGTTACTCCTTGGAACGGATTTACCATTTGATGTGAGTAAACCAGAACAAAAGAACTTGCCGCCGATGGTGATGGCATGTGAATTTGCGCCTGAACTAGAGTTACCTACGGTTCACATCGACAATTTAACTTCCGCTTTTGAGGCTGTGAACTACTTGACCCAAATGGGACACAAGCGAGTAGCTGAAATTGCTGGCCCCGATCAGGCGGCGCTGTCTTCATTCCGCCATCAAGGTTATCAGCAAGCATTACGTCGAGCGGGGATTACGATGAATCCTACGTATTGTTTTAAAGGCGATTTTTCCTTTAAAGATGGCGTAAAAGCGGTGAAACAGTTATTGGCACTGCCTGAGCCGCCAACCGCGATTTTTTGTCACAACGACACGATGGCAATCGGTGCTATCCAAGAAGCTAAACGTCTCGGTTTGCGTGTTCCTCAAGATTTATCCGTTGTGGGCTTTGATGATATTCAGTTTGCTGAATATTGTGATCCACCACTGACGACGATCTCACAGCCGCGATATGAAATTGGTCGCCAAGCAATGTTGATGATGTTGGAATTATTACGTGGTCATGATGTGCAGGCTGGTTCTCGTTTGCTTGAAACCAAATTAATCGTACGAGAAAGTGCTGCGCCACCACGAGTTGTGTAGTGCTGACAAGTGATCTGATGCTGTGGTTAATTCAATACGACATACTCTAAAATTGATTAGGTAGCGCATTTTTATGCGCTACCTTAGCTTTTCGTTTGTTTTCTATACGTAAACTGAATTAACATGTGGACCAAATTGTCAATTATTGAATTCTTGTGGCTAATAAAGATTATGTAAGACGAGGTCGTAGTCCTAAAAAGCCGACCCCAAAAAAAACGTCGCCTAAAGGTAAACCGTGGAAAAGTGGTTTACTTGCTGTTATTGCTGTCGGAGCCTTTGGCTATGGATTGTATATTCTCAATAGCGATCCCACACCAAAAACTCCACCTGCTGCAGTCTCGACTCCTGTTAAGCCAGTGAAGCAAAAATCATCTAACGATGATCTTCCACCGCCACCAACCGAAAAGTGGGATTATGTGGATACGTTGCCAAGTCGCGAGATTGAAGTGGTACCTAAGGAATTAAAAGTTTCAAAGATTCCTTACATCATGCAATGCGGTGCATTTAAAACCATGCATCAAGCGGAAGAGCGTAAGGCACGAATCGCATTTGTGGGACTGACCAGTAAAATTCGTAAAACAGAAGGCAGTAGCTGGTTCCGAATTGTTCTTGGTCCCTATAAGTTCAAACGTGAAGCTGAGAAAGATAAGCATAAATTGCAGCGTTCGAAGATTGAGCCTTGTTTGATTATGAAAGACAACTTGTAATCTCCTATCCAAATGCCATCGAGAGATGAATCCTCATTTTCTCGATGGCTTTTTTGTTGAATCGCCATCGAGTCTTGACCGAATCTTGAAATAGCTTTCAATTCTTTCCCCTTGAATTTCCTTCTAAGCAGCCATATATATCCTCTTAACTCCATAGTGAAAAAAAGATAAGAGGCCCTCACGTGACTACCATCGTTTCTGTACGTCGTAACAATAAAGTCGTTATCGCGGGTGACGGACAAGTATCGCTGGGTAATACAGTGATGAAAGGCAACGCGAAGAAAGTTCGTCGCCTTTACAACAATAAAGTACTTGCTGGTTTCGCTGGTGGTACTGCGGATGCATTTACTTTGTTTGAGCGTTTTGAAGGCAAGCTACAGATGCACCAAGGCCATCTAACTAAAGCGGCAGTTGAGTTAGCCAAAGATTGGCGCAGTGATCGCGCGTTACGTAAATTGGAAGCGATTCTAGCGGTAGCAGACGAGACAGCATCTCTCATCATTACCGGTAATGGTGATGTACTTCAGCCTGAACATGATCTTATTGCGATTGGTTCCGGTGGTAATTTTGCCCAAGCTGCTGCGATTGCGATGTTAGAAAACACCGATTTAGATGCACGTGAAATTGCTGAAAAAGCGTTAAAAATAGCGGGGGACATTTGTGTGTTCACCAACCAATACCATACTATTGAAGAACTAGAAATTCCTGAGGATAGCCAAGCTGTGGCGGCTCTTCCACAAGGTGAATAACCAAAGATAGTAATTTGTAACTGAATTTTAAGGATTTCCTATGTCTGAGATGACTCCTCGCGAGATAGTTGATGAACTAAACCGCCACATTATTGGTCAGGACAACGCAAAACGTGCGGTTGCTTTGGCATTACGTAACCGCTGGCGCCGTATGCAGCTAAGCGAAGATTTACGTGCGGAAGTGACGCCTAAAAATATTTTAATGATTGGCCCAACGGGTGTGGGTAAAACAGAAATAGCTCGTCGTTTAGCAAAACTTGCAAATGCACCATTCATTAAGGTGGAAGCAACTAAGTTCACTGAGGTGGGCTACGTAGGTAAAGAAGTCGATACCATTATCCGTGATTTAACCGAAGTTGCGGTAAAAATGACTCGCCAGCAAGCGATGGAAAAAGTGAAGTTCCGCGCAGAAGAACTAGCAGAAGAACGTATTTTGGATGCGTTGTTGCCTCCAGCACGTGATGCATGGGGTCAAGTGGATGAGAAAGATGGACAACATTCGTCGACTCGCCAATCGTTCCGTAAAAAACTACGTGAAGGCCAACTAGACGATAAAGAAATCGAAATCGATGTTGCCGCGCCACAAATGGGCGTAGAAATCATGGCGCCTCCAGGTATGGAAGAAATGACCAACCAGCTACAAGGTCTGTTCCAAAACATGGGTGGTGACACGAAGAAAAAACGCAAACTTAAAATCAAAGATGCGTTGAAAGCGTTGATTGAAGAAGAAGCGGCTAAGTTAGTTAACATGGATGAATTGAAAGATCAGGCGATCTTCAACGTTGAAAACCATGGTATCGTGTTTATCGATGAAGTGGATAAGATTTGTAAACGTGGTGAAGCGTCTGGTCCTGATGTTTCTCGTGAAGGTGTGCAACGTGACTTGCTACCGTTAATTGAGGGCAGCACCGTGACGACAAAACATGGCATGGTACGTACCGACCATATTCTGTTTATCACATCGGGTGCATTCCAAGTTGCGAAACCATCGGACTTGATTCCTGAATTACAAGGTCGTCTTCCTATTCGTGTCGAGTTAAGTGCGTTATCAAGTGATGACTTCCGTCGTATTTTGACTGAGCCTCGTGCGTCATTGACAGAGCAGTATTCTGCATTATTAAAAACAGAGAACGTCGATGTCACCTTTACCGAAGATGGCATTAAGCAGATTGCTGAAGCAGCTTGGAAGGTGAATGAAACCACTGAAAATATCGGTGCTCGTCGTCTGCACACTGTGATGGAGCGTTTAATGGATGATATTTCCTTTGATGCAACTGACAAATCTGGTGAAAGTTTTGAAGTGAACGCCGATTATGTGAAGTCTCGCCTTGGTGAATTGGTTGAAGATGAAGATTTAAGTCGTTTTATTCTTTGATAAATTGATCAAAAACAAAACATTGTAGCCCGCCTGTTAAGGCGGGCTTTTTTCTGTTCACAATTGCGCATATACTGGCAATATGTTGATCAATATCTCGTAATCATGAATAACTCATTGCACATTTGGCTCGACGCTGCTCGACCAAAAACATTGCCACTGGCACTAGTATCCATACTTACTGGTAGCGCTCTTGCGTTTTCAACTGGCCATTTTTCTTGGCCTGTCGCGTTATTATCTTTGTTAACAGCCACTTTGTTACAGATTCTTTCTAACTTAGCTAATGACTATGGTGATGCAGTAAAAGGAACCGATAACGACAAGCGTTTAGGCCCAATGCGTGCGCTACAATCTGGTGCAGTGACCTTAAAGGATATGAAACAAGCGATATATATTAATATCTTATTAACAGTTGTTGCTGGTCTTGGTTTAGTTCTTTACGCATTAGATAGCTTTGAAAGTATTATCGCTTTCATTGGTTTAGGTGTTCTGGCTATGGCTGCAGCAATCGCTTACACCGTGGGTAACAAACCATACGGTTACGTGGGGTTAGGGGATTTATCCGTCTTTATCTTCTTTGGTTTACTTGGTGTATCAGGAACTTACTTTTTACACACGGGTCATATTGATGGTGCATTGTTCTTACCAGCTTTAGGATGTGGTTTATTAGCAGTCGCTGTTCTTAATATTAATAACATGCGCGATATCGAGAATGATGCTGAATGTGGTAAACGTACCGTAGCGGTTCGCCTTGGCCAAGATTTGGCTAAACGTTATCACTTTGTGTTACTGGCTGGTGCTGTCGTCGCATTTGCGTGTTACTTATTGATGCAAGGTAAGCCTGTATGGATTAGTGTCCCATTTTTGCTTAGCCTTATTTCGGTCACTAAACACAGCCGCGAGCTATGGGCCACACAACAGCCAGCAGAAATCGCTCCTATGTTACCGGTCATTGTAAAGTGCTCAATTATTACTAACCTATTGTTTGTTGGTGTCGTTATTGCACAAACTCTGACAAGTTAATTTGAATTGAGTCATTGCAATGACTTATTGACTCTATATACTCGTTGTTAGGCTTTCACAGAGAGAACTAGGCTATGGAATACAACACCTCAGCGCTATGTGATATCTATCTCGATCAGGTCGATGTCGTGGAACCCATGTTCAGCAACTTTGGCGGTAGCGCCTCGTTTGCTGGTCAAGTCACCACTGTAAAATGTTTTGAAGATAACGGATTAATCCGTGAAGCATTAGAACAAGATGGCTTAGGGCGGGTTTTGCTCATCGATGGTGGCGGTTCATTACGTCGCGCTTTAATCGACTCAGAAATAGCTGCGCTAGCGGAAGAAAATGAGTGGGAAGGTATTATTGTATACGGTTGCGTTCGAGAGATTGACGACCTAGAGGACATGAATATTGGTATTCAGGCTCTAGCTTCAATTCCTGTGGGGGCTGTGTCTAAGAGCATTGGTGAAGTTGATGTGCCTGTTAATTTTGGTGGCGTCACATTTCTTCCTGAAGATTATATTTATGCCGATAGCACGGGTATTATTTTATCTCAAGAGCCGTTAAATATGGATTTTGAAGATGAAGAAGAAAGTATCCTTGAAGAAGACGAAGAGATCATTTAACTCTTAGCGATATATTGATTTAGGAAAGCCGCGTTTATGACGCGGTTTTTTTATTGGTTATTTACAACCTTATTCAATGATGAATTGGGTATATGAATACGTCTTAAGCGCAGTGCATAGAGATAACCAAACAGCCCTCCAAATGCATTACCCAGTGCGATACCAAAGAATAACCCTTCTACTCCATACCAGAGTGAGCCAAACCAGGCAAAGGGCAGGGTGAATACAAATAGGCGCAAGAAGCTCCAGACAAACGCTTTATTGGGTTGGTGAAGGGCATTGAGTGCAGATATCAACATCATCACGACACCTTGAAAACCATAACTTAAAGGCACAATCAATAAGTAATGCCATAAGGTTTGCTCAACGGCTTGATCATGAGAAAAGAGCGCCGCGAGCGGAGTGCTTAAAGGCACCATCATAATGAAAACCAGAATCTGAAAAACGATCGAAAAGCGCATGCCCATAAATAATCCAGCAAAACTTCGCTGAGGATTCTTTGCGCCTAAGTTTTGCGCGATGAAAGGCGTTAATACTGATGTTAACGACATAATGACCAGTAACAGTATCGATTCAATGCGTTGTGCCGCACCATAGCCAGCGACAGCGGCGGTACCATGAGATGACAGTATCTTCATCAAGAGTGCGCCAGAAATAGGGGTCATTGCGATAGAAAGAGCGGCAGGAGTGCCAATCTTCAATACCTGAATCCAATCAGTGGGTAATTGCTTGAGATTAGGCAGCGCAATCAATTTGTCGCGCTTAATGAGAATATAAAAGGTACAAATTAGAGCCACGACCCAGGAAATACCACTCGAAATGGCCGCACCTTTGATTCCGAGTTCAGGAAATGGGCCATAGCCGAAGATTAAGAGTGGATCCAAACCGCCGTTAATTGCACCAGAAAAAATCATGATTTTAGCGGGTGTTTTGGTATCTCCAGACGCTCTAATGGCACTGTTACCGGCCATAGGAATGACCAGTAGTGGTACTGCAACATACCAGACTTGCATATAGTCCTGGATCAGCGGTAGCAGGCTTGTTTTCGCACCAAGCAAACTAAATAACGGTGTGATTGAGACCATGCCTGCGACTGAAGCAAGAGTGACAAGCACTACTGCTAACAATAAACCATGAGTTGAAAAGCGAGCGGCGAGATGGTTACTTCCTTGCCCGAGTAAACGACCAATGCTGGTAGATAAACCCACCCCAATTCCCATCGTGATGCAGTTTAAACCAAAGGTGACAGGAAAGGTGTAACTGACAGCGGCAAGAGCTTGCGTTCCGAGCAAGGAGATGAAAAAGGTATCGACTAAATTGAACATGAGCACAGCAACCATACCGAAGATCATCGGTACTGTCATTTGACGTAATACGTTGCTAATTGGGGCGGTGAGTAACCCATGTTTATCTTGCATAGAGAACAGCTGTTGCAGAGAGTTGAGGCGATAGGATACGCGAAATTAGCGTTCCACTCTAGAAGATAACCACTATTGCCTGTAGGGAAATGATGGGGTTGATAAACAAAAGGTCAGCGATAAGCTGACCTTTATCATTCACATCAATGTGATGATTAAGCTTTTGCTTCTGCAGCTGCTTTTGCGATAGCAGCAAAGCTGTCTGCTTTAAGAGATGCACCGCCAACTAGAGCACCGTCGATGTCTGGGTTTTGGAAGTAAGCTAGTGCGTTTTCTGGTTTAACAGAACCACCATATTGGATGATGACTTGTTCAGCCACATCTTTGCTGTGTTTAGCAATGTGTGCACGGATGAATGCGTGTACGCGTTGTGCGTCTTCTGCCGTTGCTGCTTTACCAGTACCGATTGCCCAGATTGGTTCGTAAGCGATGATTGCACCGTTAAATGCTTCAATACCACAGTGGTTGATAACAGCATCGATTTGACGAGAAACAACCGCTTCAGTTTCACCTGCTTCGTTTTGAGCTTCAGATTCACCGATACACAGAACAGGAGTTAGGCCGTTTTCTTTTAGGAAAGCGAATTTTTTAGCTACGAATTCATCAGATTCTTCGTGGTATTCACGACGCTCTGAGTGACCGATGATGATGTGGCTAGCACCAAGGTCTTTAAGCATTTCAGGAGAAACATCACCAGTGAAAGCACCACTGTTGTGGATGTCAGTGTTTTGTGCACCAAGAATTAGCTTGTTACCGCCTTCTTTAACAAGGCCAGCTGCTTGGTCAATGTAAAGTGCTGGTGGAGCGATAACGATATCAACACCTTCAACAGCTGCAACTTCAGTGTTCAGTCCGTTTAGTAGCTCAGTTACCATTGCTTTACTACCGTTCAGTTTCCAGTTACCCATCACAACAGGACGACGCATAGGAATATCTCCGATTTCAATGAATGTAAAAAAATAACGACAACGAATATAACAGATAAACCTGGTCAGATCATGACTAGGGTCATGACTTTCAGAGATCTTCTGCATGCAGTTACAGCGTTGTATGAGGAATAAAATAAGTTAGCCGAAAGTGGTTTGGAAATAAAATTACATTCATATGTATTTCCTCTACCAAATGCTCATGAAAAGATGGTTTCGAGCAAAATAGAAAATTGAGAGGGTGATCAGTATTGGTGTAGAGAAGAAACGACAAGCTCTCGGTTTTTATGTTGTTAATTTGTTACCCTGACGCCTTATACCCAATGACCTCAAGTGCAGGACTCAGAGCTTCATTTAACTTAGTGTGGTTATATATGCCTAATTTGATTATGGAATATTCTAATTCAGTCGATGAACGAGTGAATGTGCAGGGACTGTTGGAAGATCTCCACCAAGTGGCATTACAGTCTGGTTTATTTGATATTGGCGCTGTGAAATCAAGAGCATTAAGTTGCCACGATTGGTTAATTGGTGATGAAGGTGATAGCCAAGATTTTATCCATATTACTTTTGAGCTGTTAGATGGCAGAACAATAGAACAGAAAAAAGCGTTAGCGAGTCAGCTGATGTCAGTACTTACGGAACAAGTTAGTCATGTTAGAAGCTTGACGATTAACGTTCGGGAAATGAACCGAGACAGCTTTTTGAAAGTAACAAATTGATTTGGTTAGGTAGCTAGGAATTTAAAGCATGTCTATTAAGTGGTTACTTTTTTCGTTTGAAGGAAGAATCGCACGTAAAACATTCTGGCAGTGGAACCTTTTATACTACTTTTTTATGTTGTTGGTGCTTGGTGTTGTAACGCGATTTTTTCCTATGGTGTCGGGTTTTGTTGTCCCAATATTTTGGATCTTAGTGTTATTTCCAGATTTGGCTGTTACGTCGAAGCGTTGGCATGATAGAAATAAAGGGAATGGTTGGTTGTTACTTAACTTACCGCTGATTTTGGGCCGTATTGCTTTTCCTATGGCAGAACGTGTGTCTGATCCTGTCTCGTCGCAGCCATCACTTTTTAGTAGTGTGCTTGCGATTGTTGGTGTGGTCTGCGGTGCTTGGATCTTTATTGAATGCGGTTTGTTACGTGGTTCTGTTGGTAAAAATGCGTATGGAGAAGAACCGTCAACATTAAGTAATGGTGCTACAGCAGATGAATCATGAGAAGGGTTCTATGCAATGAATATGACATAAAAGGAGGCGAGTTTGGCCTCCTTTTTGATGTCTGACTGTCACAGCGTTAGTGTAGGTTTCCAGTTTGGTGGAACGGAATAATTTCTGCTTGTCCTTGTTTTTCAACTTCACCATCCAACGCCCCTTTGAACTTGGCCATTTGTTCGCTGAGTTCGCGCATTAAGGTGACATTGGTATGATCTGGGTTTTTACATTTACTGACCACCAAATCAATGTGGCTCTGTTGAGCCCATAATCGCTGTTGCATTTTGTTTGAAGCTGATTGAATCATTTCTTCGCACATGTCGCGTTTAAATTGAGCAAAAGCCTCAGGATCCTTTTGAGCCAAGTCGACCATCTCCTCGAAAGGAGGGAGAACTTGGTGGCATGGGTTACTAGCCATAGCTGACTCCTCTACAATTATTATTCGACAGCCACACTGCTATCAGTCTAAGCATAAGCAAAGTTGTAGAGGTTTGGTTGAAAAAGCAGCGTTATTCTCAGCTGTGAGATTTATTCCTTAGTGATACGATAAAGAGCTATACCCAATGGCTTAAAGATCCAGGGGGCAGATCTCGTCCATGAGCACAGTGATATTTAATCACGGAAGGAATGGTCATTCTCTTTCAACGTGATTGGAGCAATAAGGTATGAACAGCGACGCTGACCTTCAATAATATGTTCGGTACGTTCTACGTGATAATCTGCGCCGAGCAATTTTTGGAATATGGTGAGTTCTGAGGTGCATAGGCTAGGGCAACGTTTTGCTGCTTTACAGATGGGGCAATGATTTTCATAGAGCACGTAGCCGTACTCCGTCGATTCAAATTCCGCCATGTAGCCTTCACTTTCACGAAGACTGACTAAAGTGGCCACTTTTTCTTCTAAGGTCTGACAATCAGCAAGAGCGTCTTGATATTGGGATAGCGTTTTTGCTTCGCGTTCAGCCGCTACTTTTGCCAAACCTTCTGATCCAAACAGATGTTCAACAGCTTCAATCACTTGAATAGTGAGTTCACCATGGCGATCCGTGAAGCGATCATGACCTTGTTGAGTTAAAGACCAATGGCGAGTTGGACGCCCCACTTTGACCTTGACGTCATGGAACGCAAGAATGCCTTCTTCTTCTAAGCTCTGCAGATGTTGGCGAGCTCCCATTGTCGTAATATTGAGGTCTGTGGCCAATTGTTTTGCAGTGACAGCACCTTCACGTTTGATGGTGTGTAATATTCTGTCAACGGTTTTCATTATGGTCCTCTGTCAGTATTCCGTACTCAGGAGTGACTGTGTCGTCTATATGTGAACATTATGAATTATCATGTTAATAAAGCAAATGATTTACTATATTAGCGTTCACTGACTTTAACGCTAAATATCCCAACGTTAAACGGCGGATTTTGCGGTTTGTCATTCCTATTTTCTACCCTCATCGACCAATACGACGAATTCTTGCTCGCCAATTGGTTAAGAACTCAACATTTTGTTAAATTAATCACAATTTTTTTTCTTTTTCCCCTTGGGTTAGCCACATTTATCCCCCACATATCAAACACAAGCTGAGCGATCAGCGTTTCATAAACATTAAGACGGAAAATTTAATCAGGAGAGACGACCGATGAACATTCGTCCATTACATGACCGAGTTATCGTTGAACGCAAAGAAGTTGAATCTAAGTCTGCGGGTGGCATAGTTCTTACTGGCTCTGCTGCAGAAAAATCTACTCGCGGTACTGTACTAGCTGTAGGTAAGGGTCGCATCTTAGAAAATGGTTCGGTTCAACCTCTAGACGTACAAGTGGGCGACACTGTAATTTTCAGTGAAGGTTACGGCACTAAATCAGAAAAAATCGAAGGCAAAGACGTTCTGATTCTGTCAGAGGCTGACATTCTGGCAATCGTTGAGTAATTGCTCCGCATAAAACGAACAAGAAATAACGAATTATAGAGAGGAAATACAAAATGGCTGCTAAAGACGTAAAATTTGGCAATGATGCTCGCGTAAAAATGCTGGAAGGCGTAAACGTTCTAGCCGACGCTGTAAAAGTTACCCTTGGTCCTAAAGGTCGTAACGTTGTTCTTGATAAATCTTTCGGTGCACCAACTATCACTAAAGATGGTGTATCAGTAGCGCGTGAAATTGAGTTGGAAGACAAATTCCAAAACATGGGCGCACAAATGGTTAAAGAAGTAGCATCTCAAGCGAACGATGCTGCTGGTGACGGTACTACTACTGCAACAGTTCTTGCTCAAGCTATCGTAAACGAAGGCTTAAAAGCAGTTGCTGCTGGTATGAACCCAATGGATCTAAAACGTGGTATCGACAAAGCGGTTGCTGCTGCTGTTGAAGGTCTAAAAGCACTGTCTGTAAATTGTGAAGACAATAAAGCTATCGCTCAAGTAGGTACTATCTCTGCAAACTCTGATGCGACTGTTGGTACTATCATCGCTGAAGCAATGGAAAAAGTAGGCCGCGACGGTGTAATCACTGTTGAGGAAGGTCAAGCACTTCAAGACGAACTAGATGTTGTTGAAGGTATGCAGTTTGACCGTGGTTACCTATCTCCGTACTTCATCAATAACCAAGAAGCGGGTTCTGTGGATCTAGAAAATCCATTCATCCTATTGGTTGATAAAAAAATATCAAATATCCGCGAATTGCTACCAACTCTTGAAGCTGTAGCAAAAGCATCTCGTCCTCTACTTATCATTGCAGAAGACGTTGAAGGCGAAGCGCTAGCAACTCTAGTTGTGAACAACATGCGTGGTATCGTGAAAGTGGCTGCTGTTAAAGCACCTGGCTTTGGCGACCGTCGTAAAGCAATGCTTCAAGATATCGCTATCCTAACTGGCGGTACTGTTATTTCTGAAGAAATCGGTCTAGAACTTGAAAAAGTAGCGCTTGAAGACCTAGGTCAAGCGAAACGCGTTACTATCACTAAAGAAAACAGCACTATTATCGATGGCGCTGGTGAAGAAGAAGCAATTCAAGGCCGTGTTACTCAAATCCGTCAACAAATCGAAGACGCGACTTCTGACTACGATCGTGAAAAACTTCAAGAACGTGTTGCTAAACTTGCTGGCGGCGTAGCTGTTATCAAAGTTGGCGCAGCAACTGAAGTCGAAATGAAAGAGAAGAAAGACCGCGTTGAAGATGCTCTACATGCAACTCGTGCTGCAGTAGAAGAAGGCGTTGTTGCTGGTGGTGGTGTTGCTCTTATCCGCGTTGCGTCTGATATCACAGAGTTAACTGGTGATAATGAAGAACAAAACGTTGGTATCCGTGTTGCACTTCGTGCAATGGAAGCACCTATCCGTCAAATCGTGACAAACGCAGGTGATGAAGAATCTGTGGTTGCGAACAACGTCAAAGCAGGCGAAGGTAACTACGGTTACAACGCTGCAACTGGCGAATATGGTGACATGATCGCAATGGGTATTCTAGATCCAACTAAAGTAACTCGTAGCGCACTACAATTCGCTGCTTCTGTTGCTGGTCTAATGATTACTACTGAAGCGATGGTAACTGATCGTCCTGTTAAAGATGCTCCTGCAATGCCTGATATGGGCGGCATGGGTGGTATGGGCGGCATGGGTGGTATGGGCATGTAATCCCACCCCCAATGACGTTTCGTTCACGCGAATCATTGTTTTAAAAAACCGCGAGCTTAGCTCGCGGTTTTTTTGTCACTGTCTGCTCTAAAGGCACAAAAAAACCGGGATCATCCCGGTTTTATCTATTCTGATAAAGGTTACTCTTCATCATTCATATGTAGCTGATCTTTGATGATTTGCAGCATATTTGGTAAAAAATCTCGCTCAATCTGGGCATCCGCTTCCCAGACTTTAGCGAGTAACAACGCTTTCGGGCAGTGAAAGTACGTTTTGTGGACATTTATTTTGACCACAAGCTTGCCTGGTTTGTTCCCATCTAAACACTGATTTCTCAAGTCTTCATCAGTATGCAGTGTTGCTGTTCCCTTTACTCGAACCACTTCTTTGATGCCTGGAATCAAAAACAGCAAACTGATGTGTGGGTCTTCCACTAGGTTTTTAAGTGTATCGATACGGTTGTTACCGGCACTGTCTGGGAACGCAATCGTATGTTCATCGAGTACTTTGACAAAGCCCGGTAAGCCGCCGCGAGGAGATGTATCCAGAAATCCTTCATTGTCACGACTTGCAATAATGCATAGTGGGCTGTGTTCAATGAAAGTTTGTGTGTGGGGGTCGATATGATCAATGGCTTTTTTTACTGCCAGAGGGTGAGGCTGAGGGTAAAGTTCTGCCAGTTTTTCCAGTGAGTCAATACGGCTCATAATACGTCCTAATGTAAAGGTAAGTCTTCCCGCAACCCAAATGCGTTGCTGTGATTTCTATTTGCTGAGTTTATCGGACCTTAACGATGTGTTACAAGGCTAAAGTGAGTTTTAGTGATAAGGGCGTGACCAGAATTTGGTATGAATTCTGCCTATTTTTATGCAGTATATGGAATACCCAGTCACGCTTAAGTGAAGATATTGGTTACTGCCGTTCAATCACTAATATCAAGGGGTAAGACTAAGGACAGGAAGTATGAGAATTAAGCAGTTAAAACATCACACCGGTGCGGTGGATCTTCGTATTGATGATTGGGAATTGTTGCCTAATCAACATTGGGGAGTGTTTTCCACTCATAGCCATGGTTCATCTTTATTGGTGGCTGTGTTGGCTGGGTTGGAGCAGCCTGACGCCGGTGATATCGAATCTAAACCCGAGCACATTGGCTGTGTTTCATTGCATGAACAACAAAAATTATTAGATATTGAGTTAGCCAATGATGATACCGATTTTATGGATCGGATTGATTATGGCTCGACAGTGGAAGCGTTAATCAAAGATGCTGGTTGTACGGACGAAGAATTAGAGTCGTTATTGGAAAAGACCGATTTAGTCGCGTTACGTCAGCGTGGTTTTCGCCAGCTTTCCACCGGAGAAACACGTCGCTTAATGCTTGCTCGCGCATTAGCAACCCAGCCTGAATTGTTGATTCTCGATGAACCTTATACCGGGTTAGACATTGCCCACCGAGCGACATTATCAGAGCTACTCAATGAGCTATCGCAAACCATGCGGTTAGTGATTGTCACGTCTCGCGAAGATGAATTACCGGAATTTATTACTCATATTGCGCTGTTTGACGAAAGCTCATTATCACAAACAATGACGCGTAACGATTGGTTAAATCATCCGTTGCTTGAGCAAATGAGAGCGCTCTCTGAATCACGCAGTGAAGCTTTAGTAGAGCTGATGGCTTCTGAGCAGAAAGAAGATCAATACCCTAATCCTCGTGTCATTATGAATGATGTGTCAGTGGAGTATGTCGATGCGAATATTTTCTCTGGTGTGAACTGGAAAATCGAAGCAGGTCAACATTGGCAAGTGCGCGGTCCAAATGGGTGCGGCAAAAGTACTTTATTGGGATTGATCATGGGTGACCATCCGCAATGTTATAGTAACGACATTACGGTGTTGGGTATGAAGCGCGGCGGAGGCGAAACGATTTGGGATGTGAAAAAACACATTGGTGTCGTGTCTTCGTCATTGCATTTACAGTATCGAGTTAACTGCTCTGCCTTAGATGTATTGTGTTCTGGTTTTTATGATTCTATTGGGCTATATCAACAGCCTAGCGCGAAAGAGATTAAGTTAGCGCGTTATTGGTTAGAGCTTCTGGAAATGGAAGGGTTGGCTAAAGCCGGATTTCGTAGTTTGGACTATGGTCGTCAACGCTTATTGCTTATCGGCCGGGCATTGATCAAACAACCTGCATTGCTGATTTTAGATGAGCCTTACCAAGGGTTAGATTTCATCAATCGTAAATTGGTGTATCACGCACTGAATCGAATCGCATCGGCCAATCTCACTCAGCTGTTATATGTTACACATTACGAAGAAGATGCGTTGTCATCGATTCATCACTTTGTTGACTTCGTTGCTAATGACGACCCAGCAGAGGGCTACCAAGTAAAAATTTACCAAGACTGATTTTTACACGTAATAAGAAGATAGCCGTAGCAAATGCTACGGCTTATTACTTTCTGTCTCTTGTCTTTTTTCAACCGTTTCAGTGATAACTGAATCTGCTGGTTCTGAACTCAAGATATTATCGTGTTCAACATCGTGAGAGATCGTGCGTCTTTCTGTTAATGAACGACGTAATTTTTGGTGAACACCGCGGCGTAAACTTTGAAAGGTGTTTTCTACCTTATCGACACCAAGTAATACGGCAAGCATTAATACGGTGATCAGTACCGACTCGGTTAAGTAACCAAGTCCAATCATTAGCCCTAATGAGGCTAATACCCAAATCACCGCTGCTGATGTCACCCCATGAATTTTACCGTCTTGAGTCATCATCACGCCAGCACCTAAAAAGCCGACACCTGTAATAATCTGACCAAGAACCCGCGCTTGATCCATTGGATTAGGCGATAAGGACACACACATAGCCATAAAGAAATAGGTGCCAGAGATGATTAGAATGGAGGTCCGAATACCGACTGGTTTGCCACGAGTTTGGCGTTCAACACCAATCAATAAGCCATTTAACGCACAGCAGAATAAAGCGGACCAACTGAATGGACCAAGGTGGAAGAAAGAAGTCAGTAACGGCATTGTAGGCGTTGTCCTTTAGGTCATAAAGCGCTGGAGTATGCCGTTTTTAAATTGGGCATTCGACTCTATATTTTGTTTGTATAGATAACGAATATTAATCGATCAAGTTTCTTCTCACTCTAAATGCAAATCGAGAGGTGTTTTGCTTGGTCTTCCACCAATTTCTCGGGTTAACTTAGGAACTAAGTAACCTGATATCTGAGTAATCACTCCGGCCATAATTTCTTTGGCCTCTTGGTCGCTGATAAAGAAGTGCGCTGCGCCCTGTACCTTATCGAGTACATGCATGTAATAGGGTAGAACACCAGCATCAAACAGGGCATTACTCAAGTTCACTTGAGCGGCAACGTTGTCATTGACGCCTTTAAGCATGACGCCTTGGTTTAATAGTGTAACTCCCACACGCTTGAGCTGAGTCAGGCATCCTGTAAGCTCAGCGTTGATCTCATTGGCATGATTGATGTGAGTAACAAAAATGGTTTGTAGGCGAGTATTTCCCAATAGTTGGCATAACTCGTGAGTTACTCGCGCAGGTAGCACAACGGGCAAGCGTGAGTGAATACGCAGGCGCTTGATGTGTGGTATTGCTGCGATCCCATCGATCAACCAAGCTAACTCATGATCTTTAGCCATTAATGGATCGCCACCGGATAGAATGATTTCATCTAACTGTGGGTTGGCCGCGATGTAATCTAAATTTTGTTGCCAAACCGCCTTAGACCCTTTGTTATCTGCATAAGGGAAATGACGACGAAAACAGTAACGACAGTTAATCGCACAGCCACCTTTGACGATTAACAGTGCGCGGTTACGATATTTATGCAGCAGGCCTGGCATTTCATTGTCTTGCTCATCGAGCGGATCATTGGAAAACCCCTCATGCACTTCAAATTCTTGCGTGAGTGGCAACACTTGACGTAATAATGGGTCATAAGGGTTGCCTTTTTCCATGCGGTCGACAAAACTTTGAGGCACGCGTAAAGGGAACAATTGACGTGCTGCAAACCCTCTTTCCCACGGTGAAGGGTCGATATGGAGCTGTTTTAGTAATAAAGCGGGATCGGAGATCGCATTAGCTAGCTGTTTGAGCCAGTTTTGCTCAACAGATTCGACTTTTCGGGTTATTATGTGCGGCATTAACTTTTTAACTCGAACAATGTAAGAGGAAATAATGGCTACTGTTAGCACGAATGAATTTAAAGGCGGTCTCAAAATCATGCTTGATAACGAGCCTTGTGCCATTCTCGAAAACGAGTATGTGAAACCAGGTAAAGGTCAAGCGTTCAACCGCGTTAAAATCCGTAAGCTGCTGAGTGGTAAAGTTCTAGAGAAAACCTTCAAATCAGGTGATTCAGTAGAAGTTGCTGATGTAATGGACATCGATCTTGACTACCTGTACACAGACGGTGAATTCTACCACTTCATGAACAACGAAACTTTCGAGCAAATCGCTGCAGATTTCGCTGCTGTTGGCGACAACGCAAAATGGTTGGTAGAGAACAACACTTGTATGCTTACTTTGTGGAATGGTAACCCAATTGCGGTAACACCACCAAACTTTGTTGAGCTAGAAGTTGTTGAAACTGATCCTGGCTTGAAAGGTGACACTCAAGGCACTGGCGGTAAACCAGCAACTCTATCTACTGGCGCAGTTGTTCGCGTTCCACTATTCATCCAAATTGGTGAAGTGATTAAAGTAGATACACGTAGCGCAGAATACGTTGGTCGTGTGAAATAATCACACTTCAATGAAAAAAGGAGCGCATGCGCTCCTTTTTGTTATCTGGAAGATAAGGATTAGATTGTTACACCTAAGATACTCCACCAAAGGAGGCCCGAGATCATAAAGATAATCCCGCTGCTAATCGCAATCACCAGACCAATACGCATCCATTCACCATCTGAGTGATAGCCGTACCCCATAAGTAGAGGGTTACGTGCGTGGCTGTAGGTTGCAAGGTTACAACCCAAAGAACTAATACCAGCGATAGCTAACACAGCCAGCATTGGGGATACACCAAGCGAAATAAGTGCGCCCATAAATACTGGGGTAATCGCAACGACTTTCGCGATAGCAGAAGCAAAGAAGTACGCTAGGAATAAATAAAACGTCATCATGGCTAACAAGAAGATCAGAGGACTCGCGCCACCCAGTGTCGAGGTGAGAAAGTTCGAGATTTGGTGACCTACCCAGTCTGTAAAACCAAGAGTTTTTAGGTGATCGGCCATCCCCATCAATACGGCAAACCAAACCAAGGTATCCCACGCACCTTTCTCACTTTTGATGTCGTCCCAAGTTAAAACGCCAAGCAGCAGTAATACAGCCAAACCGATAAAGGCTGCAGTGGTTGAATACAGACCTAGAGTCGGTCCACCAACCCATAGTATTACTAAGCCTAAGAATACGCATACAAGCTTCCATTCCATCGCACTCACTTTACCCATTTTTTTCAATTCTTCTTTGGCAAAATGAGTCGCTTCAGGGGTTTCTTTGGTTTCTGGGCTGATCACTTTGTACAAGATGAACGGCAAAATCACCAATAGGACTAGAGCAGGAACAAGTAGGTAAGTAGACCAAGTAGCAAAGTCTAAGTTAATTCCTGCTACGCTCGCAGCAATACCGATTAACGCAAGGTTACCTGAGAAGCCAGTTTGGAAACCTACCGCAGAAGCATCATTGATTGCCGCTGACGATGAAATAAGGAATTGTCCTAATTTTCGGTCATCTGCTTTGATGGTTTTTGCCAAAGAGTTCGCGATAGGAGAAACAATAGCTGAACGCGCAGTATTACTTGGTGTCGCTGGAGCAATTAAGAAGTCTGCTACACCTAGGCAGTATGCGACACGCAACGTTGATTGACCAAACTTGCTAAGCAATAACAGTGCGATACGACGGCCTAAACCCGTTTTAGTAAAGGCGCGAGCGATAGTAAACGCAATAATAACAAGCCAAATTAATGGATTATTAAAGTTGGTCATACCGTCAACCATAGCGCCTTTCGCTGAGGTTGCACCGCCTGCATGCAATACCACGAAGAACGCTAAGCTGACGATAGCCAGCGCGCCAGTTGGCATAACGTTAGCAATGATACCAACGATGGTTGCAATAAAAATGATGGCCGTATGATAGGCAGGAAGAGTTAGACCTTCTGGTGGTGCAAACTGCCAAGCAATGACAGATAAGACCAAGATGATCACTAGTGGTAGGGGTTTGGCCGCGAGCCATTGCCCTGATTTGGAGTCACTCATTAAGCTATACCTCAGCTTGAAATATTAAAAAATTGAACGCCAAAGGGATGTTTATCAATATAACTTATTAATTTAATTTGTTTTATTATGCAGTTAGTTTTCTATAGGGCAAAATAAAGCGCCGATGTGAAACCACACCGGCGCTTACCGAGACTAAAAGAGCATGAAGATAAATACAATACTCAAAATAGTAAATACGGTTGCAATTAAGTAGCAAAGTACTTTGCCAAATGTACCTGTGTGGAATTTAAGGTCATGCATACCGTGGTGTACACGGTGCATAGCATGCCACATCGGTAAGGCAATGCTCGCTATGATAATCAGCGCACCAATAATGTTGGTCGCAAAACCCACAACACGGTCGTAACTCAAAGCATCAGCATCTAGAAAGCCTAACGGAGCAAGAATACCCAGAACTAAGATAGTCACTGGTGTAATCATTGCGAACCAAGTACCGCCAGCGCCAAAGAGACTCCACCATACCGGTTCATCTGAACGTTTTGGATGAGTATTAATCACGATGAGCTCCTTACACGATAAACAATACGATTAATGAAATAACAGCAACAACGGCCCACTGACTAAGAATGATGATTTTCTTGTCGAGTAATTTGCCGCCGACACGAATAGGCACAACTTGTGGCATCATGTTGAAGTAAGTGAAGGCGTGGAATAGGCTACCAGCTAAGGCTACGATATTAATCGCAATCACAATTGGGTTTGCCATAAAGTGCAACCAGTTGTTCCAAGCTTCAGGACCTTTCACTAATGCACCTAAACCGATGGTAATGAAAAGAGTGAATAGAATTAGTGGTAACACAGTCCCTTCACGAACCATGTAGAAACGGTAGAAAGGATGATCCTTCCACCAAGTGCGTTTCATTTCGCGGACATAGGGTTTACGGTTACTCATCCTTAGGCCTCCTGAGGTTTCAACATTGCAATCATGAAATCTTTAGTTGATTCCACTTTGCCTTGGTTAACCGCTGCTGCTGGGTCAACGTGTTTAGGACAAACTTCTGAACAGTAACCGACGAAGGTACAACCCCAAGCGCCGTTTTCACCGTTAATCAGTTTCATACGTTCTGCTTTACCGTTATCACGAGTATCTAGGTTGTAACGGTGCGCCAGTGTAAGAGCAGCAGGACCGAGGAAATCAGGGTTTAGACCAAACTGAGGACATGCCGCGTAGCAAAGACCACAGTTGATACAACCAGCAAACTGTTTGTAACGAGCCATCTCTTCTGGAGTTTGCAAGTTAGTACCGTCTTCCGGTTTACGATCGTTACCTAAGATATATGGTTTGATTGCTTCTAGACGCTCAATGAACGGAGTCATATCGACAATCAAGTCTTTCTCGATAGGGAAATTCGCTAATGGTTCGATAGTGAGGCCATTTGGATAATCACGTAAGAACGCTTTACATGCCAATTTAGGCACGTTATCGATCATCATGCCGCAAGAACCACAGATCGCCATACGGCAAGACCAACGGAAAGATAGGTCTTTATCTAGATGGTCTTTAATGTAACCAAGAGCATCTAGAACCGATGTTGTATCATCACATGGCACATCAAAACTTTGAAAGTGCGGTTCGTTATCTGTCGCCGGATCGTAGCGAAGGATTTTTACTTTTTGAACACGTTGTGCTGCCATTATTTTTGCTCCTCTTGTGCCGCTTTCTCTGCTGCTGCCGCTGCTTTTTCTGCAGCATCACCGTACAGACGTGCTTGAGGTTGTGACTTAGTGATGGTCACTGGGCTGTAATCGATACTTGGTGCTGCGCCTTCTTGGCGGAATGCTAAAGAGTGTTTTAGGTAATCTTTATCATCACGTTCTGTGCAACCTTCGTCTAAGCGTTGGTGTGCACCACGAGATTCTTTACGTAAGATTGCTGAGTGAACCATCGCTTCAGCAACATCTAGGCCGTAACCCACTTCGATTGCGTAAAGTAAATCGGTGTTGAATACTTTGCCTTTATCTTTAATGCTGATGCGTTTGTAGCGTTCTTTAAGTTCCGCTAATTTGTCGATGGTCGCTTGCATCAAGTGTTCTTCACGGTAGATACCACAACCGGCTTCCATGGTGTGACCCATTTCAGTACGGATATCTGCCCAGTTTTCATCACCTTCTTGGTTCATTAGAGCATTGATACGATCTTCAACGTCTTTCACTTGAGCTTTGATTGCATCTTCGTTCCAGCCTGCAAAGCTTTCAGCATGTTTCACGGCGTTTTCGCCAGCAACATGGCCAAATACAACGAATTCAGCGAGTGAGTTAGAACCTAGGCGGTTTGCACCGTGTAGACCTGAAGATGCACATTCACCGACAGCGTAAAGACCTTTAATACGGGTTTCACAGTCAATGTTCGCTTCAATACCACCCATGGTGTAGTGCACTGTTGGACGAATTGGAATCGGCTCTTTGGCTGGGTCTACGTTAACGTATGCTTTTGCTAGTTCACAGATAAATGGTAAGCGTTCGTGTAGGTAATCTTCACCAAGGTGACGAAGATCAAGCATTACTACGTCACCAAGAGGGTGCTCGATAGTGTTGCCTTTTTGTTGTTCATGCCAGAATGCTTGAGACACTTTATCGCGAGGACCTAATTCCATATATTTGTTTTTAGGTTGGCCCACTGGTGTTTCTGGTCCCATACCGTAGTCTTGTAGGTAACGGTAACCATTTTTGTTGACGATAATACCGCCTTCACCACGACAACCTTCAGTCATCAGGATACCGGTGCCAGGCAGACCTGTTGGGTGGTATTGAACGAATTCCATATCACGTAGTGGAACACCGTGGCGATAAGCCAGTGCCATACCGTCACCAGTTACGATACCGCCGTTAGTGTTACAGTGGTAAACACGGCCAGCTCCACCTGTTGCAAGCACAACGGATTTCGCTTTGATTACGACCAACTCGCCTTCGGACATGTGGATACATACTAGGCCTTGGATTTCGCCATCGTTTACGATGAGGTCGACAACAAAGTATTCGTCGAAACGTTTAATGTTGGAGTATTTGATGGAAGTCTGGAACAAAGTGTGTAGCATGTGGAAGCCTGTTTTATCGGCTGCGAACCATGTACGTTCGATTTTCATACCACCAAAACGGCGCACGTTCACTTCACCGTTTTCTTTACGGCTCCATGGACAACCCCATTGCTCCATTTGAATCATTTCATTGGTAGAATGAGAAACGAAATAGTCGACGACGTCCTGATCACATAGCCAGTCACCACCACCGACAGTATCGTTGAAGTGATTGTCTAAGCTATCTTCATCCTTGACTACCGCTGCAGAGCCGCCTTCCGCTGCTACTGTATGCGAACGCATAGGATAAACTTTAGAGATCAGAGCTACTTCTAACTCTGGGTTTGCTTCTGCTGCTGCGATTGCTGTACGAAGACCAGCGCCGCCAGCGCCGATGACTGCGATATCTGTGGTGATCGTTTTCACAGTTATCCTCCAGTGTAATTATTTTAATTTGGGCTGCTAGTTTCTCGAATCTAGTGCCAGCTTCTCGTAGTGCGATGAACAAGCAGAATTCGAGAAAATTGAGCCAACGCACTTTCCACTAACGCAAAATTTATGTGGTAGGCATAGTGTATGGAATTAATATGAGCAGAAATTTGATTCCAATACGTATTTCCCTGAGTTATGTAATTAGAAACATAAAAGTTACGCAATACATGATTTAGATCACGTTCTAATTTAGGGAAATGGGATTTACGGATAATATTTCATATGAAAGATAAGCTAACGAGTGATTATAAATGCATCAGTTAAATGAAAAGGATTGGAAACCAACAGCTTCAATAGAAAAACTGAAGCACAGATCTAAGGTATTACATTCAATTCGCTGTTTCTTTGCAGAAAGAGAGGTTTTGGAAGTTGAAACTCCAGCCATGAGTCATGCGACTGTGACTGATATACATTTGCAGACGTTTACCACCCAATTTGTCGGGCCAGGGTATGCGGATGGTAGAACATTATATTTGATGACTAGTCCCGAATTTCATATGAAACGGTTGTTAGCGGCAGGAAGCGGTTCCATTTATCAAATTGGTAAAGCATTTCGTAATGAAGAAAATGGCCGTTTTCATAATCCGGAATTTTCGATGTTGGAATGGTATCGAGTTGGGTTTAATCACTACCAACTCATGGATGAAATGGATGACTTACTCCAGCTCGTTCTTAATGTTGGTCGCGCTGAGCGTTTTACCTACCAACAAGCATTCCAGATGCACTTAGGCGTTTGCCCATTAGAAGACAGTATGGCTGAGTTGAAGCAAGCTGCATCTCAATTGGGTTTAAGTGATATCGCCGACGCGGAAGAGGATCGGGATACCTTATTACAACTGCTATTTAGCGTTGGTGTAGAAGGCAACATCGGTCAAACTGTTCCTGCATTTGTGTATGATTTCCCCGCGTCACAGGCAGCATTAGCCAAAATCAATGGGCAAGATCCGCGGGTCGCTGATCGTTTCGAGGTGTATTTCAAAGGGATCGAATTAGCGAATGGATTTCATGAACTCGATAATGCCCAAGAGCAGTTATTGAGATTTGAACAAGACAATAAAAAACGTCTGCAAATGGGGCTAACATCCCAGCCGATTGATTACCATTTGATTGCGGCGTTAGAGGCAGGATTGCCAGCATGCGCGGGTGTTGCTCTTGGCATTGATCGATTGATAATGTTGGCGTTAGGCGAAGATCATATTGATAAAGTCACTGCATTTCCTTTCCCAAGAGCTTAGTGAAATCTCAGTTTGAGATCATAAAGCGAAAAGAAGGCAAGGTTTATGAGTGGTAAGCGCTCGCGTCAAGCTAGCAACCTCGCTATACTCCTTGTCTGTTTTTGAACACCATTGCTAGAGCACAGGATATGGACCAGTACATAGAATTTATACATCAACACATGCTTCTATCCATCGTTTGGGTAGGTCTAGTTGTTGCTTTGATCGTTAATTTTTACAAGTCATCGACTACATCAGCAAAAGTAATTTCTCCTTCTGAGCTGACTTTTCTAACGAATAAAGAAGGCGGTGTCGTTGTTGATATCCGTAGCCAAGAAGAGTTTAAACGTGGTCACATTACGGGGGCTCGTCACGTTTTACCATCAGATATTAAAGGTGGTAACTTCTCTGCCCTTGAAAGTCATAAATCTGACCCAATTATTGTCGTATGCAAAACAGGTCAGACCGCGCGTGAATCTGCAGAATTACTGGCAAAAGCTGGCTTTGAAAAAGTTTCTGTACTGAAAAACGGCCTAATTTCCTGGAATGAAGCAAATTTGCCACTTGTTCGTGGTAAAAAGTAACGCGTGATGTGCTCATTGATGAGCGTGCTGGCGAAAAAGCCAGCGTTTTACGAGTAGAGATGTGATATTTCCCCACGTATTCTTGGTGATATTTAGTGATTTTATCTGCTCTCAAGTACTCTCTGAGCATATTACTTGACCCGAATTTATCAGTATTAAGGACAAAACCATGGCTGAAGAAGCACAACAAAACTTCACTATTCAACGTATTTTCTTAAAAGACGTTTCTTTTGAAACGCCTAACTCACCGGCTATCTTCCAAAAAGATTGGAATCCAGATGTTAAATTGGATCTCGATACTCAAAGCCGTGAACTAGGTGAAGCGACTTATGAAGTTGTGTTACGTCTGACCGTGACTGTGAAAAACGAAGAAGACACAGCGTTCTTATGTGAAGTGCAACAAGCAGGTATCTTCACCGCAGAAAACATGGAAGAAGGTCAGTTAGCACATTGCCTTGGTGCGTTCTGTCCAAACATCCTATTCCCATACGCTCGTGAAACTATTTCAAGCTTAGTTGTGAAAGGCACGTTCCCACAACTTAACCTTGCTCCAGTTAACTTCGATGCGCTGTTCATGAACTACCTACAACAGCAAGCAGAAGAACAAGGCGTTAAAATCGACGCATAAGTTTGAGCTTCGCTACGTTAAGTGGTGATGTTTAAATCGTATAAAATGCACAAAGCTTTCGAATAAACCCGATGCGATGTGCATTTTTTTGTTTAAAATAGAATGAAATCCTACCCATCAGGCCTACAACATGAAACATGCAGATGTGAACAATCCATATGGTAAACCGATCTCGATGACCGTCATTGGCGCGGGGTCTTATGGTACCGCTTTGGCTATCTCACTCGCGCGCAATGGTGAAAATGTCGTATTGTGGGGGCATCAACCAGATCACATGGCTCAACTCGAGCACGATCGCGCCAATAGAGCTTTTCTTCCCGATGCTGATTTTCCTGAATCTTTAATTATTGAATCTGATTTGGAAAAAGCAGTTCAAGCGAGCCAAGATCTCCTTATTGTTGTTCCTAGCCATGTCTTTGGCATAGTTCTTAATAACATTAAACCTTTTTTACGAAGCGATTCTCGACTCTGTTGGGCGACCAAAGGCTTGGAGCCTAATACAGGACGTTTATTGCAAGAAGTGGTGTTTGATGTGTTGGGTAAAGAGCACTCTCTCGCGGTGTTGTCTGGTCCTACATTCGCAAAAGAGCTTGCGATGGGGATGCCAACAGCGATTTCGGTCGCCTCTCCTGATGCTCAATTTGTTCAAGATCTGCAAGATAAAATCCATTGCAGTAAATCATTTCGTGTTTACGCCAATGATGACTTTATTGGTATGCAACTTGGCGGCGCAGTAAAAAATGTCATTGCTATTGGTGCTGGAATGTCAGACGGCATTGGGTTCGGCGCGAATGCTCGTACTGCACTGATTACTCGCGGTCTAGCGGAAATGTGTCGGTTAGGGGCTGCTTTAGGCGCGCAACCAGAAACCTTTATGGGGATGGCTGGTTTGGGGGATCTGGTATTAACTTGTACCGATAACCAATCGCGAAATCGCCGCTTTGGCCTGGCTCTTGGCCAAGGGAAAAACGTCAACACTGCTCAAGAAGAAATAGGGCAAGTGGTTGAAGGGTATAGAAATACGAAAGAGGTCTGGCTGTTATCACAACGTATCGGTGTTGAAATGCCAATTGTGGAACAGATTTACCAAGTTTTATATAAGGACAAAGATGCCAGACTCGCCGCGCAAGATCTGCTCGCGCGTGATAAAAAAGCAGAGCGATAATTAGTAGACATTGAGCGGTGAAAATGGATACCATTTAATTATCCATCATTGAACCTCGCAGCCGAAGACAGAGTAATAAAGTAATGAAGCAGTGTGCACAAACTAAAGTCTGGCAAACAATCGTTAAAGAAGCGCGTGAACAATCAGAACAAGAGCCAATGCTCGCGAGTTTCTATCACGCCACGATTATTAAGCATGATAGCCTAAAATCCGCGTTGAGCTACATTCTTGCCAATCGCCTTAATACGCCCTCTATGCCCGCAATGGCAGTTAGGGAAGTGATCGAAGAAGCGTATGAAGCTGACTGTAAGATCGCAGAGTCGGCAGCTTGCGACATTTGTGCAACCGTTAACCGTGACCCTGCAGTTTCGATGTATTCTATTCCGCTGCTGTACCTTAAAGGCTACCACGCACTACAAGGTTATCGTGTGGCTAATTGGCTATGGAAACAAGGCCGCGTCGCATTGGCTAACTATTTCCAAAACCAAATCTCGGTTGCATGCCAAGTGGATATTCACCCTGCAGCAAAAATTGGTTGTGGCATCATGCTTGACCATGCGACTGGTATTGTTATTGGTGAGACTGCGGTAGTTGGTGATGATGTATCAATCCTGCAAGATGTTACTTTAGGTGGTACTGGTAAAGAAAGTGGTGACCGCCACCCTAAAATTGGCGAAGGTGTCATGATTGGTGCTGGTGCTAAGATTCTGGGTAATATCGAAGTGGGGGAAGGGGCTAAAATTGGCTCTGGTTCTGTTGTTCTGCAACCTGTCCCAGCTCATACAACCGTCGCTGGTGTTCCCGCTAAAGTGGTTGGGCGTCCAACTTCTGCTAAACCTTCTCTCGATATGGATCAGCAATTTAACGGTCGTGCGCAAAACTTTATGTATGGTGATGGAATCTAAAGACATCGTGTCTTTGTACCGTTTACGCATTAAAAAAGGATGATGTTGCCATCATCCTTTTTTTGTTCATTAAGGTCAGAGTGTTAACGAACGTTTATGCAAGTGCTTCTAGTTCTACAAGCACTTCTTCTGCCCAAGCAATCCAAGCTTGGCGAACCAATAGATTACGACGAAGTGTTAAACGTTCTAGACGTTGAGTCGTATCCAGTTCGGCTGGGTTAGAGTAGTAAGCTGTTTCAATATCATGATAATGTTGAACCAGTTTCTTAGACTCTTCGATCAGGTCTGCTAGTTGTAGACGGAACGGAGCCGATGGTTGTACTGCACAAGCCATCAGTTTTGCGCTAAACTCATCGCGAACTGTTGGGTGTGCGGTTGGTTGATCAAACCATTCGCCTAGTGCACTGCGACCAGCATCTGTGATCGAGTAGACTTTACGGTCTGGTTTGCCTTCTTGTGGTTCTAATACGCAAGTAACTAGGCCATTTTGACCCATTTTGTTGAGCTCGCGATAGACTTGTTGGTGACTCGCTTTCCAAAAATAACCGATGCTTGCCGAGAATTCTTTAGTAATATCGTATCCCGTAGCATCACGAGTACTTAGAACAGTAAGGATAACGTGTGGTAATGACATGTGTTTAATCCAAGTGTTAATCAACTTTAAATGTTCAGCTTAAACTCAAGCCGTGCTTCTAATGGCACTCATTATTTGTAGTTTAAGCAGCCTCGAGCACGATACTGCTGTGCTATTTTTGCCACCTTTAAAGCCGTTAATCACCTAGAACTGCGACTTATAATTATTAAAGGGTTATCGCAAAGGAAACGTAGTATATCTAAATAATAAGCATAAAGTGGAACAGCAATAAGGAACCTCTAAAAAAACTGACATTATTCTCAATATAGATCCTGATGCCAAATAAAAGGCCGCATCACTGCGACCTTTTGGGGTATTTACAGAATAATATACTGAACGTTAACCTGTATTACGCATACCTGCGGCGATTCCGGCAATGGTTACCATCAACGCTTCTTCCAATTCTGGACTCGGAGTCTCAGTTTTACGGGTACGGTAAAGCAGCTCAACTTGCAACATATTCAATGGTTCAACGTAGATATTACGTAAACGGAATGACTCGTGTCCCCATGGGTCACTCTGCATAAGATTGTCGTTGTTTTCGACGTTCAATACCGCTTTGATGTCTTTCTCTAGCTGAGTACGTAAGTGTTCGCCTAGCGGACGTAACTCTTCATCCACCAAACGTTCATCGTAATGTTGTGCCACTTTAGCGTTACATTTGGTGTATACCATTTCTAGCATACCCAAGCGCGTTGAGAAAAAAGGCCACTCACGGCACATTTCTTCCAATAAAGCTTGATGGCCCTTATCAATTGAATATTGAATGGCTTCGCCAGCACCTAACCAAGCGGGTAAAACTAAACGGTTTTGACTCCATGAGAAAATCCAAGGAATCGCACGCAAGCTTTCAACACCACCTTTTGGATTACGCTTAGAAGGGCGAGATCCCAAAGGTAACTTACCCAGTTCTTGTTCCGGAGTCGCTTGACGAAAGTAAGGGACAAATTCAGGCTGACCACGAACAACTTTGCGGTATGCTTCGCAAGACACTTCAGAGAGCACTTCCATTAGGTCACGCCATTCTTGCTTCGGCTCAGGAGGCGGTAGCAAATTGGCTTCGAGAATGGCACTGGCGTACATGTTGAAGCTATTTACCGCAACTTCAGGTAAGCCGAGTTTAAAGCGAATCATTTCTCCTTGCTCTGTCACTCGCAAGCCGCCTTTCAAACTCTTAGGTGGCTGAGAAAGCAACGCTGCATGAGCTGGCGCACCACCACGACCTGTTGTACCGCCACGACCATGGAATAGTGTTAATTCGACATTAACGTTTTCACATACGCGAACCAATGATTCCATTGCATGATACTGTGCCCAGCCAGCAGCCATGCCGCCAGCGTCTTTCGCTGAGTCGGAATAACCAATCATGATCATCTGATGATTGTTGATAAAGCCACGGTAGAGATCGATATTCAATAACTGTGTCATCACACCTTCGGCGTTATTCAAGTCATCAAGAGTTTCGAATAGTGGGCAAACATCAATGCGATAAGGGCAGCCAGCTTCTTGCAGCAATAGGTGTACAGCAAGTACATCTGACGCAGTACGAGCCATAGAGATGACGTAGGCACCAAATGCTTCACGCGGTTGTGCTGCCACGATACGGCAAGTATCAATGACCTCTTGTACTTCAGGAGATGGCTCCCAATCAAGCGGTAGCAGTGGGCGTTTAGATGCGAGTTCATTCGTTAAGAACGCGATTTTGTCTTGTTCAGTCCACTGATCATAATCGCCAATGCCAAGGTAGCGAGTTAATTCTGAAAGAACGTCTGAGTGACGGGTACTTTCTTGGCGAATATCTAACTGAACCAAGTGAACGCCAAATGCTTTTACTCGACGTAGTGTATCGAGTAACAGGCCATCAGCGATGACTCCCATGCCACATTCATGTAAAGACTCATAGCATGCATGTAGCGGTTCCCACAGCTGTTTTGATGTTCTAAGTGGCGCTTTGACCGCTAAGATTTGACCGCTGATTTTTGCATCCAACACATCTTTGGTTTCTTGAAGCAAAGCGCGAATACTTTTCAAAATGGCACGGTAAGGTTCATGCTCTTCTGGACCAGCCAGTTCACGAACTTTATCGTTACATTTAACCATCGATAACTCACTGATTAAGTCATTGATATCAGCAAGATAAAGGTCAGCTGCTTTCCAGCGTGACATCCGCAAAACTTCACGAGTTATGGTATGTGTGACAAATGGGTTGCCGTCTCGGTCTCCTCCCATCCAAGAAGAGAAGTGCACGGGGCGGGCATCAATAGGTAAGCCTTGGTCATAGTAATCTTTTAGGCGGTCATCCAAGTCGCGTAAAAAATCAGGTACTGCTTTCCATAGTGAGTTTTCTACGACTGCAAAGCCCCATTTAGCTTCGTCGAGCGGAGTTGGTCGTTGTTTACGAATGGCATCAGAATGCCATGATTGTGCGATCAATTGTTCCAAACGCAATTCAGTACGGTGACGCTCTTTATCTGAGAGCTCACTTAACTCTAATTCTGATAAACACTCATTGATTTTGACCAGTTTATTGATCATCGTACGGCGAGCGATTTCAGTTGGGTGAGCAGTGAGAACAAGTTCGATGTTTAAGTCTCGGATAGCTTGAGCGCTATCGAGTTTACTAACTTGGTTTTCATCTAACTTATCGAAGAGTGCACTGAGGGGATTGGGTTCACAGATATACTCGTCACAGTGACGAGAAATGCTGTGATATTGATCGGCAATGTTGGTGAGATTAAGAAATTGGTTAAATGCTTGAGCGATAGGAGTCATTTGATTATCGGGAAGATTTTCAATTAGCTCTATCAGTCGTTGTCTGTCTTCTTCATTCCCTTTACGGGCTGATTTTGACAGTTTTCTTATTGTTTCTACTTTCTTTAAAATAACGTCGCCGTCAGAATCTTGGATTGTTTTACCCAAGAGTCGTCCAAGCATACTCACGTTACTTTTGAGAGCAGCGTATTTCTCGTTCATTGTCGTCGTCCTGCTTTGAAAAAAAATTACATCCAATGTTTTTTTGTTAGCTACACAATCTAACTACAGTTGTATACTGGCGTCAAATCGCACGGCTTTGCTTGAGTTGTATCAAAAATTGAACGGATTTCGTCGTAATCTGTTGCTTATCAACATCTCAAGTGAAACTTTCTTTCATGTAAAGTGCATATGAATGAAAGATCGTGCTTCAAAAGTACGATCTTTCAGTCTTTATGCATCAAAAACAATATTTGTACATTGCTTTTGACAGTATATCGATCGTCGGGTCGATATACTCAAAGGCGAGGTATTCATCTGGTTGGTGAGCTTGGTCAATTAAGCCAGGCCCCATAACGATAGTTGGACAGACTTCTTGTAGGTATGGCGCTTCAGTACAGTAGTTAACTGTTTCAGCTTCTTTACCTGCTATTTCACTGACGTCATGCACGAATGGATGATCGTGATCACATTCATAGCCTGGAATTGAACCGTGTAAAGGCGTAACTTGAATTCTATCTGGCCACTTAGCTTCAACTTCTTTAAGTGCATCTTTCAGTAAATTGTTTAGTCCATCTAAACTCATTCCTGGTAATGGGCGCACATCGTAATGCAGTTCACAACAGCCACAAATTCGGTTGGCACTGTCGCCCCCGTGGATATGACCAAGGTTAAGTGTTGGGTGTGGTATTTCAAAACCAGGGTGATGGTATTTCTTCACTAAAGTATCACGTAGTTGCATAAGTGCGTACAGCACTTCGTGCATGATTTCGATCGCATTCACACCAAAGGCCGGGTTAGAAGAGTGTCCCGATTTACCGGTGACACGCACCGCATTAGCCATATGACCTTTATGTGCATAGATAGGCGTTAATCCTGTGGGTTCACCAATGATGCAGTAATCAGGGTTAAAGGGTGAGTTTTTTGCGAAGTGCTGTGCACCAAGCATTGTGGTCTCTTCGTCACAGGTTGCTACGATATAAATAGGCTTTTTCTGTTTACTCCAATCATCGATCTTTTTCACAGCTTCCATCACAAAAGCAAAGTAACCTTTCATATCAGCGGTACCAAGACCATAGAAACGGTTGTCGGCTTGGGTGAGAGCGTGAGGATCAAAATTCCAGCGGCCAGCATCGTAAGGAACGGTATCGGTATGGCCTGCAAACATTAGCCCACCTTCACCTTCACCTTTTTTAGCCATTAGATTGACTTTACCGGGTTCAACTTCTTCTGTCTCGACTTTGAAACCTAGCGAAGTAAGCCAAGTGGCGAGTAATTCGGCCACTTTTGCGTTTCCTTCATCCAATTTTGGATCGGTCGCGCTGATTGAAGAGGTTGAAATGAGTCCTTCATAAACCTCAAGAAAACTAGGTAATTGCATAGAAACTTTGCTCCTACTATTGACAGAAATACGCTGAGAAGGTAAAACACATATTAAATCACTTTTAATGAATAAAAAACCGAATTAAGCTTTATTTTAAAAATTTATACTCAATTTTAAATGTCGGCTTTTATCGAGTACTTTGAATAAGTTTAGGTGCTAAAACCATCATCATAGGCACAAATGGCGACACGAAAGCCAAATAGAACTTGATGGTGAGAAAACGCCCAGAGCTCAAGCTAGCAGCTTTACATGTTCACGCCAATAGTGAGGTCGCAGGAAAATAATTTTGTAACGACCTGGCGAGTACATCATTGTTATTACAGCGATGGAAAATTTGTTAAAGGGTGCATCAGCGTAAGCAATGCAATGTTTAAACATTCATTACGGTTTCGGTGACATAAGTTCATCGACTTACTGCCTCTAAGAGTTAACCGTGTAGAGTTAAGGATCCAACATGTCGGATACACAACAACGTCCTTTGGTGATTAAGTTAGGTGGTGCTGCTTTATCAAGCACAGAGACACTAAGCAAATTGTTTGGTGCCATGGCAGAGTATCAAAACCAAGCCCACCGACGAATCGTCGTAGTGCATGGTGGTGGTTATTTGGTCGACGATCTAATGAATAAACTGCAGCTTGAGACCATCAAGAAAAATGGTTTGCGTGTCACCCCTTATGATCAAATTCCAGTGATTGCTGGGGCGTTAGCCGGAACTGCAAATAAAATACTGCAAGGTCAAGCAATTAAAGATGGTCTGAATGCTGTGGGGCTATGTTTAGGTGATGGTGGTTTATGCCAAGTAGAAGAACTCGATCCTGAACTTGGTGCTGTTGGCAAAGCATCAGCTGGCGATGCCACGATTCTAAATGCTCTACTAGACGCGCATGCATTGCCTATCATTAGTTCTATCGGCCTAACAAAAGAGGGCCAAATGATGAATGTGAATGCTGACCAAGCGGCTGTTGCGGTTGCTGAAACATTGGATGCTGAAGTTGCTCTGTTATCCGATGTGAGTGGTGTACTTGATGGCAAAGGCCATTTGATTCATCGCTTAGATGAACAACATGCTGATGAGTTGATTGAAGCAAAAGTTATTACAGATGGGATGATCGTAAAAGTGAAAGCAGCGTTAGAAGCTGCGAAAGATTTAGGTCGTCCTGTTGAGGTCGCGAGTTGGCGCTACCCTGAAAAATTAACCCAATTATTTGCCGGTGAAAATATTGGCACCCAATTTTTACCTCACTAAGTCGTAGAGTTTTGTATATAGCCTGAGCACTGACCGCCAAGCGCAGAGCCAGGAAATGGAGAGTAGAACAAATGAGTAAAGTAAACGTAAATAAAGTAGTAGTGGCTTATTCTGGCGGTCTTGATACCTCAGTAATCATCCCATGGCTAAAAGAAAACTATGGTTGTGAAGTTGTGGCATTCGTGGCCGATGTTGGTCAAGGTGCTGATGAGTTGGTTGGCGTTGAAGAAAAAGCACTAGCATCAGGTGCTTCTGAATGTTACGTCGTTGACCTGAAAGAAGAAATGGTAAAAGACTACATTTACCCAACACTAAAAACAGGCGCATACTACGAAGGTAAATACCTTCTAGGTACTTCAATGGCTCGTCCAATCATTGCTAAAGCGCAAGTTGAAGTGGCTCGTAAAGTTGGTGCTGATGCACTGGCTCACGGCTGTACTGGTAAAGGTAATGACCAAGTTCGTTTCGAAGGTGCATTCGCTGCACTAGCACCAGACCTACACGTAATTGCACCATGGCGTGAATGGGATCTAGTGAGCCGTGAAGAGTGTCTAGACTACCTAGCAGAACGTAATATCCCATGTACTGCATCGCTGACTAAAATCTACTCTCGTGATGCGAACGCATGGCACATCTCAACTGAAGGTGGCGTTTTAGAAAGTACTTGGAATGCGCCAAACGATGATTGCTGGGCTTGGACAACCGATCCAGAAAAAGCACCAAACGAAGCTGAATACTTAACCATTAAAGTTGAAAAAGGCGAAGTGGTTGCGCTAAATGGTAAAGAGTTATCACCATACGAAGCATTGATTGCGCTTAACGAAGTGGGTGCAAAACACGGTATCGGTCGTATCGATATCGTTGAAAACCGTCTTGTTGGTATGAAATCTCGTGGTTGTTACGAAACTCCTGGAGGCACCATCATGATGGAAGCGCTTCGTGCAGTAGAGCAACTTGTACTAGATAAAACGTCGTTTGAATTCCGTGAAGAGCTAGGCATCAAAGCTTCTCAACTTGTTTACGATGGTCGTTGGTTCACTCCACTATGTAAATCAATCATGGCGGCAGCGGAATCATTGGCTGAAGACGTAAACGGTGAAGTCGTGATTAAACTTTACAAAGGTCAAGCAACTGCAACGCAAAAACGTTCAGATAACAGCTTGTACTCAGAAGAGTTCGCTACATTCGGCGCTGATGATGTTTATGACCAAAGCCATGCTGGTGGTTTCATTCGTCTTTACTCGCTAGCAAGCCGTATCCGTTCTCTAAACGCAGCAAAAAAATAATCGAGAACAAGATAGATTAAATGAAGAGGGAGCGTCTATCGGCGCTCCCTTATGTAACCAAGTAATTTATACTCAAGTGACTTTATTTAAGGTGACTTCGGTATAACAAACACCGGCAATAATGAAGCAATTCTAGTCACCTCCTTAGTGATTAGGCACTAAAGTAGCAGGAGAAACGCAATGGCATTATGGGGCGGAAGATTTACCCAAGCAGCAGATACAAGATTTAAACAATTTAATGATTCATTGCGCTTTGATTACCGCTTGGCTGAGCAAGATATCGTTGGCTCAATTGCCTGGTCGAAAGCCTTGTTGTCAGTGAATGTACTGACAGAAGAAGAACAGCAACGTTTAGAACTTGCTCTAAATGAACTTAAGATGGAAGTGATGGAAGATCCGGAGCAGATTCTTGCTTCTGATGCAGAAGATATTCACTCTTGGGTTGAACAGCAGTTGATTAACAAAGTGGGTGACTTAGGTAAAAAACTGCACACGGGCCGTTCACGTAACGACCAAGTGGCAACCGATTTAAAACTATGGTGTCGCCAACAAGGTCGTCAAGTATTGATGACTCTTGATCACCTACAAAACAAACTGGTTCAAGTGGCCAGCGAGCATCATGACACTGTATTGCCGGGTTATACCCACTTACAGCGTGCTCAACCAGTGACATTTGCACACTGGTGTTTAGCCTACTCAGAAATGTTTGAACGTGACTATTCACGTTTACAAGATGCCATTAAACGTTTGGATACATGCCCGCTAGGATCTGGTGCTTTGGCTGGTACTGCTTATCCAATTGATCGTGAAAAACTGGCTTACAATTTAGGCTTCCGTCGTGCAACTCGTAACTCACTTGATTCTGTTTCTGACCGTGATCATGTTATGGAGCTGATGTCTGTTGCTTCGATCTCTATGCTCCACTTATCTCGTCTTGCTGAAGATATGATCTTCTATAACTCTGGTGAGTCTGGCTTTATTGAGCTGTCAGATACCGTTACTTCTGGCTCTTCTTTGATGCCACAGAAGAAAAACCCAGATGCATTAGAGTTGATTAGGGGGAAAACTGGTCGTGTTTATGGCTCTTTGGCTGGCATGATGATGACAGTTAAAGCATTGCCTTTAGCCTACAACAAAGATATGCAGGAAGATAAAGAAGGCCTGTTTGATGCATTAGATACTTGGAATGATTGTATGGCAATGGCGTCACTTTGCTTTGATGGTATCAAAGTAAATGACAACAGAACGATGGAAGCAGCAAAACAAGGTTATGCGAACGCTACTGAACTAGCCGATTATTTAGTATCAAAAGGTATTCCTTTCCGTGAAGCGCACCATATTGTTGGTGTTGCGGTTGTTGGAGCTATTGAAAAGAGCTGTGCATTAGAAGAATTATCTTTGGATGAGCTCAAAATCTTTTCTCCGGTGATTGAAGATGATGTGTATGCCATTTTAACGATCGAATCGTGTTTGGAAAAACGCAGTGCGAAAGGCGGCGTTGCTCCTCAACAAGTGGCTTACGCAGTTGAAGAAGCACAGAAACGGTTAGCAAAACGCGATAGTGCGTCGGTACAAGTACGTCCCGCTCGTTTGACGGATGTTGAAGCCTTAGAAGGTATGGTGACTTACTGGGCGAACATGGGGGAAAACCTACCTCGTTCACGTAATGAAATTGTTCGCGATATCGGTTCGTTTGCTGTTGCAGAGCATAATGGTGAGATTACTGGGTGTGCATCACTTTATGTTTATGACTCTGGTCTGGCTGAAATTCGCTCGTTAGGGGTTGAAGCTGGTTGGCAAAGCCAAGGGCAGGGAACGGCAATTATTCATTATCTAGTGAATAAAGCGCGTCAAATGGCAATCAAAAAAGTGTTTGTCTTAACTCGTACTCCTGAGTTCTTCATGAAACAAGACTTTATTCCTACATCAAAAACACTGTTGCCGGAAAAAGTATTGAAAGATTGTGAACAGTGCCCTCGCAAACATGCTTGTGACGAAGTGGCTCTAGAAGTTAATCTAGTTGAAAACTTGATTGCAAAATCGAGCGTCGCTTAATCATCGATAGGATTTAGGGACCAAGTAACGTTAAGCTCCCTATGGATAGGGTTGCATTTTTTACTAACTTAATGATCTTTAGGTATTAGCAAAAAATATTAAAAAAAGCGCTTTTTCTAGGAACCAAGTCTAAAAAGCAGTGTCTATTAAAGTACCACTGCTTTTTCTTAGATGAATCTAAGAGAGCCTCAGAATAACTGCTAGTTCTGAGGCTTTTTTTATGCCTGTTATTTCGATAGTTATTGGTGTGGATCGTGATGTTCTCGCTTTTGACGTTTACGCCATGGCAGAATCACAAATTTCATCCATAAGTGTAAAAACAGTAAGGCATTAAAAGCGAATCCCGCAAAGAGCAGTGCAATCGAGCCGATACTCTTCGGCGTATCTCGAAAAAAGAAATACCAAATCACCCAGCACACCACAGAAAGACTGGTTAATTGATCCATACAGCGTTGGCAGCGCCCAATTTTTTTCCAGAACCAATTTTCTTTACATGAATTACACGCCATGATGTCACTTGAGTTGTTGTGATATTGAATGTGAATAGTATATCGAATAAAAAAGCCCAGCTCTATTGAGCTGGGAAAAGTAGGGCGAGTTATGATTTAATATTTCTGGTTATTGGAAGTCTTAATAACTTGAATTAGCAACCTGGACCGCAATCAAGGCAATGTTTCACCATTTCAGGGCCAAGGTGTAACTTAGCATTCACATCACGTAGTGCAGTGCGAACCCCTTCTTCGATGACTGGGTGATAAAATGGCATATCGAGCATTTGCGAAATTGTCATTTTGTTCTGATGCGCCCAAGCTAATAAATGAGCTAAGTGCTCGGCATTTGGCCCCATCATTTCAGCTCCGAGGAAGCGGCCGGTGCCTTGCTCTGCATAGACATGTAGCAAACCTTTGTTACGCAGCATGACGCGAGAACGTCCCTGATTTTCAAACGATACCTCACCCGTTGCAAAGCAACCGCAGTTCCCTAGACGGGCAGAAAGCTGTTTGAAGTTTTCGCCTACCATTGCAATTTGAGGATCGGAAAAGACCGCAGAAATTACTGAGCGACGCAATCCGGCCCGAATATCAGGGTAACGACCTGCATTGTCGCCTGCGATACGAGCTTGATCAGCGGCTTCATGCAGCAATGGAATTTGGTTGCTCGCGTCCCCTGCAATAAAAATATGTTTTACTGAGGTTTGTAGTGTGAAGTAGTCGGCGGTTGGTACGCCACGCTCATCCAGCTCAAGCTCCGTGTTTTCCAAAGCAAGCTTATCAACATTTGGTCGGCGCCCTGTTGCGGCTAATACATAATCTACGATAAAGGTTTCTAATTCACCTTGATGGTTAATGAACTGAATTTCCACTTTATCTTCGCCAGCTATACGCTGCATGCTTTCGACTTTTACATCAGGGTCTAGATAGAATTCTTCTTGGAATGCCTTAGTAGCATAGTCCATGACTTCTGGATCGGTGAGCGGGCCAACTTGGCCACCTAAGCCGAAGACTTTGACCTTTACACCTAGGCGGTGTAAAGCTTGGCCTAGTTCTAAACCAATCACTCCTGGGCCAAATACCGCAACCGATTCTGGTAAGTCATCCCAACTGAATACGTCATCATTGACAACTAAGCGATCACCCAACTCATTCCACACGGCAGGATAGGCTGGACGAGAGCCAGTCGCGATCACGATTCTTTCTGCATGAATTTCAGTATGGTCATCGACAAGTAACGTGTTTTGATCTTTGAACTTAGCGTATCCAGCAATTTTATCTTCTGCTGGAATCTCATCGACCCCTTCTAGTACAAAGCCAACAAAGCGGTCGCGTTCACGCTTAACGCGGTCCATCACTTCTCGACCATTAATATGGATGTCACCTTGTGGATGAATACCAAATCCAGGCGCTTTTTCAATTTGGTGTACACTTTCAGCTGCGGCAATCAGTAGCTTAGAAGGCATACAACCAACGCGTGCACAGGTCGTGCCGTATGGGCCGCCTTCAATCATAACGACGCGATTTGAATGAGCTTTAGCGGCGCGGTAAGCACCTAAACCAGCGGTACCACCACCGATAACAGCAACATCAACATTTATTTTATGCATAACGGGTCCTTAGCGATGACGTAGCTACCATCACTGATAATCATAGTGTTTGAATATCGGACCCATCATGGGTCCCGAGAAGAATGAAACAGTAGGTGCATGATGCACCTACTGTTGGGGTGCTTATTTAGCTAGGTAAGTATCTAGTTCTTCGCTACCACCGATGTGTTTACCACCGATGAATACCTGAGGAACTGTTGCACGGCCAGTCACAGCACGTAGGCTAACCGTTGTTGCATCTTTGCCTAGAACCACTTCTTCATACTGTAGGTGCGCATCTTGAAGTGCTTGTTTCGCTTTTGCACAGAATGGGCAGCCTGGTTTAGTGAATACAGTAATGGATTCTTGAGTTTTGTAATCAGGCGCGATGTATTTCAACATAGTATCTGCATCAGACACTTTGAACGGGTCGCCTGGTTCGTTTGGCTCGATGAACATTTTCTCAACCACGCCATCTTTTACTAGCATGCTGTAACGCCATGAACGCTTACCGAAGCCTAGGTCGTTTTTATCAACTAACATACCCATGCCGTCAGTGAACTCGCCGTTACCATCTGGAATAAAAGTAATATTCGCTGCTTCTTGGTCGGCTTTCCATGCATTCATTACAAATGTGTCGTTCACTGATACACATAGAATGTCATCGACGCCGTGTTCTTTGAATACTGGGAATAATTCATTGTAACGAGGTAAGTGGCTTGAAGAACAAGTTGGAGTGAACGCGCCTGGTAGGCTAAATACGATCACAGTCTTACCTTTGAATAATTCATCAGTAGTCACATTAACCCATGCATCACCTTGGCGAGTTGGGAAAGTCACTTGAGGGACGGCTTGGCCTTCTTTAGCAATAGTCATATCTTGGAATCCTTAACATTTTTTAATTAATGGTGAATTACTTAACAGCATAGTGATCTGTGTTCGTTTTGATGTGATTAAGATAAAAGAAATGCTTTGATAGTTCTAATCGTTTGATGCTATGGTTTCGATAGGTTACTTCTATGAGAGGGCGATAAATGAACATTCGAGACTTTGAATACTTAGTCGCGTTGGCGGAACACAAGCATTTTCGTAAAGCTGCTGAGGCTTGTTTCGTGAGTCAGCCAACCCTAAGTGGACAAATTCGTAAGTTAGAAGATGAATTAGGCTCAGTGTTACTTGAACGTAGCAGTCGCCGAGTGCTTTTTACTGATGCAGGCCTTAAGTTAGTTGAGCAAGCAAAACGTATTCTTAGTGAAGTAAAAACCTTCAAAGATATGGCCAATGAGCATGGTGGGTCTATGAGTGGACCGATGCATATTGGCTTCATTCCAACGCTTGGTCCGTATTTATTACCGCGTATTGTACCGGAATTAAAAGATCACTTTCCTGAATTAGAGTTGTATCTTCATGAGTCGCAAACGCATGATCTTGTAAAGCAGCTTGAAGAAGGAAAATTGGATTGCTTGATTCTAGCTTCAGTAGAAGAAACAGAGCCATTTAAAGAGATCGAGTTTTATCAAGAACCATTAAGTCTTGCTGTACCAAGTGATCATGAATGGCATGAGCGTGATGAAATCGATATGCATGAACTGAAAGGGCGAACCGTCCTTGCGCTAGGTGATGGTCACTGTTTACGCGATCAGGCATTAGGTTTTTGTTTCGCCGCTGGTGCAAAAGATGATGAGAGCTTTAAGGCTACAAGCCTAGAGACATTACGCAATATGGTCGCGGCGGGGGCGGGAATTACATTATTGCCTGAATTAGCTTTGCCAACTGAACATGAGAAAGATGGGGTAAGTTACATTAAAGCCGTCAATCCAATTCCATCTAGACGTTTGGTTGTTGTTTATCGCCCAGGTTCACCACTGCGTGAACGTTTTGAAAAACTAGCAGAAGTGATCGAGCAACGATTACTACAAATGAAGAAAAAGGCGCTAGATTTGCAATCCCAAGCGTAAACTATTTGCACTACTTTGCGCATAAAAAAAGGCTGCCAGCGTATTGAACTGGCAGCCTTTTTACTTTTATGACGACTAGAACAAGCTACTGTCATCACCTGATGGCGTCGTATAGATGTTGTCTGAAACACCATCAGACACATACTCTTTGGGTTCGGTCCCTTTAATAAAGTATTCGAACATGGATGTGTAATCAGGTTTATTGGTTAGCAGACCTGTTGCGCGGTCAATACGCACTCGAATAATGCCGTCAGGGATTTGTTTATTCTGGTGCGGTACGTCGGCTAATGCATGTTTCATAAACTCTATCCAAGCTGGTTGGGCGGTTTTTGCTCCCGCTTCTGCACCATGAATATCGTCTTTGATATTTGGATTTGGTGTTGTATGACCTAAATCGCGGCTATGGTCATCGAATCCGACCCAAGCTGTTGCAACAAGGTCTGGGGCAAACCCATCATACCAAGCATCTTTTGAATCGTTGGTTGTCCCTGTTTTACCACCGATATCACGACGGTGTAGGACTTGAGCTCGCCAACCAGTACCGTTCCAACCCGTGCCATGAGACCAGTTACCGCCACCCCAAATGTTGCTGTACATCATTTCACGCACTAAGAACGCATTTTGTGCAGAGATGACTTGTGGAGCATATTCTGTATTGGCATCGTGTTCATCAAAACCTGCATTATCTTTGTTGGTCTGACAATCTTTACGACAAATTATCTTTGGATTCGCTTTATATTCCACGTCACCAAAAGGACCTTCAACTCGATTGATATAGAAGTGTTGTACGTAGTAACCACCGTTGGCGAAGACAGAATAGCCTTGAGCCAATTTCACGGGAGTTAAGCTACCAGCACCTAATGCAATGGTCTCTGAGCGAGGTAATTTGTCCAAGTCAAAACCAAAACGTGTTAAGTAATGACGAGTTTTATCCAAACCAACTTCACGCAGAGTTCGTACTGCCATCACGTTTTTCGATTGTGCCAAACCAATACGAATACGTGTTGGACCACCATACGTTGGAGGTGAGTTTTGTGGACGCCATGCTGTACCTTGGCTTTTATCCCACTGGTTAATCGGGGCATCATTAATCAAGGTGGCTAGAGTCATGCCACTATCAATGGCTGCGGAATAGATAAATGGCTTGATACTTGAACCGACCTGACGTACCGATTGAGTGGCTCGGTTAAATTTGTTATGAACAAAGTTAAATCCACCAACCAACGCTTTTACCGCACCATTTTCAGGGTTCATCGCAACGAAGGCGGTATTCGCATTAGGTACTTGGCTAAGTTTCCAATGAGTAAATCTCTGTTCATTTAGCACTTCAGGATCTTCTGAAGGTAAATCTTCAGACTCTTGCTTATCATCAGTTAGCGGTTGCACCCAAATCTGATCGCCTGGGCTGAGTATGTCACTCGCCGTTTCTGGAAGTGGACCTTGTCTGTTGTCAGTGATAAAGCGACGAGCCCAGTTCATATCTTGCCAAGCAATCACTTGTTGGCCGTGGTTTTTCACTGTAACTTGCGCTGTTTGATCATTAACTTGAGTAACGACTGCAGGATAAAGCTCACCATAAGTAGGTTGGTCAGTGAGATAATCTTCTATTTTGTCTGTATCCCAAGCAGGCTGATCATCTTTCCACAATTGCTTAATCGCACCACGATAGCCGTGACGTTCGTCGTAAGCTAATAGGTTATTTACTGCCGCGTGGTTAGCTGCTTCTTGTAGTTTCGAGTTCACTGTGGTGTAGACTTTTTTACCTGAGGTATAAACGTCATCACCATAGTGTTTTACCATCCATGCACGGGCTAGCTCTGCGACATAAGGAGCATTTAGTTCGACTTCTGCGCCATGATATTTTGCTACCAATGGTTCTGCTTTCGCTTGCTCATATTGTTCGCGAGTAATGTAGTTCTCATCGAGCATACGAGCTAAAACAACGTTACGACGTTTTGTCGCACGCTTAATTGAGTAAATAGGATTCATGGTGGATGGTGCTTTAGGTAAGCCAGCAATCGTCGCCATTTCACCTAATGTAAGGTCTTTTACTTCTTTACCAAAATAGACTTGAGCGGCAGCACCAACACCATAAGAACGATAACCCAAGTAAATTTTGTTGAGGTAAAGTTCGAGAATCTCATCTTTAGTCAGCAACTGCTCGATGTGAACAGCGATAAAAATTTCTTTTATCTTACGCATAATTTTCTTCTCATTACTTAAGAAGAAATTTCGCGCTAATTGCTGTGTGATAGTACTTGCCCCTTGTGTCGCACTGCCAGAAATCATCACTGCAACGGCGGCGCGAGCAATCCCGATAGGGTCGAATCCATAGTGTTCGTAAAATCGGGAATCTTCTGTGGCAATAAATGCGTCGATCAGTTCTTTTGGCATCTGATCGAGTTTTAAAGGAATGCGGCGCTTTTCACCAAATTGAGCAATCAATTTGCCGTCTTGGCTATAGACCTGCATTGGGGTTTGTAATTTGACGTCCTTTAGTGTCGCTACATCGGGCAATTCTGGTTTCACATAAAGGTAAAATCCAAAAATAGTAGTGACTCCAAGAAATGTGCAAATTAATGAAAATATTACTAATCGCTTTATGAACTTCACCGGAGAATCCCTGTTTAATAGAGGCCGCTGTTAGGCAAACCCTTGTACTCTAGTGATCCTCTGAGCTTGGTGCAAATCTTGTTGCACTACCTTACAACATTGTAAAGGCATATTGGGCTAAGATGATCACGGGAGTTGAGCTGCATGGGTATATCATCACGAGTTACAGGTGTCGATATTGGCCATTACAGTATAAAAGCTGTCACTTTAACGCCGACACACCATGATATGTATTCAGTGGTGTTCTGTGCGGAGTTGCTCGTACCCTGTGGTATTTTCGCTGATAACCACATGCTGGATTATCAGAAAATTGTAAAGAAACTCAAAGAACTAAAAAAGACCTTACCGGTATTTAGTTATAAAGTTGCTACTAGCATTCCTGACTCAGCAGTAATAACTAAACAATTACAGTTAGATAGCTACCAACTTTCGCATTTAGACATCAAGTCTCATGTTCAAGAACAATTGCCATTTTTATCAGAAGACCTTAGTTTTGACTACATTCCGAGCGTGGAAGTTCACTCTAGCACTCATTTAGGCCCTCGTTATCAAGTCGTTGCAACGCGCCAGTCCTTAATCGCAAATAGAACCTCATTATTAGAAAGTGCCGGTTTTACCCCATTAATGGTAAATCAACAAGCGAATAGTTTATCTGCTGTATGGCACTTTTTAGCTCAGAAAATGGGGCAACAACATTGGTTCATTTTAGAGATAGGTTTAACCCAAGTGACTTTATGTCATGGGGGGGCTGATGAGATGTCTTTTTACCAAACCAATACCCGATATGAAGAATTGACTGACTCTGGACGACCATTATGGGTGGAATGGGTTGAACAGCAAATTGCTATGTATCGTTCAGGTGCTGATGTTAGACGTATTGATGGTATCTGGGTTGGTGGTGGGGGTGGCTGTTCAGCGCAACTACTCCATGATCTCAATCGTTGGTTGGCTTTACCAACGAAAGCGATTCCAATAGATCAACTTTGTGATATGCGCAGTACTCAGCTCGTTCTGAGCTCTAACTATACCGCTGCCTTTGGTATGGCACTTAGTGGGTTGCACTGGATGAGGACTCGCCATGCATTATGCAATTAACTTACTTCCGTGGCGGGAGCAACGAAGTGTTAGGCTGCGGCGTCGGCTGCTTATGTGCTCGACTGGCGTTGCGGTATTGCTACTTGTTATTCAAGTTACTTTGTACTTTGTGTTACAGCAGGAAAGTGATTTGATTGGGCAGCAAATGAATGCTTCTCGATATAGACAACATCAACTACATAGCCAGCACCAAATATTGCAATCTATCCACCGTGAATACCTGAGCTTACGATACAAAGCGAGTGTTTTAGCTCAATTACGTCAGCAAAATAACCAAGTGTTATACGTGATGAATGTTCTGCCAAGACTATTACCTCAAGATATGGTTTTGAATAGAATTGATTGGCAGTTAAATCAAATAACTTTAAAACTAAATGCAGTGAAAAGTGCCGAGATCGGACATTTTATTCGTCAATTGGAGCGTGAGCCTCTTATTGAGCGTGTTTTGCTAGGTTCTCTTGTTGAACAAGGCAAGAAACAATCACGAGAACTGGAACTTTCTCTCTGGATAAAAGGGGAGTTCTAGATGCAAGAATTAGCGTTGAGAAGCTTTGTGTGCTGGCCGTGGCGATATCAAATGATATCGGTTTTGGCGTGTTTTTTCGCAATAGGCGTACTCAGTTACTGGTGCTTGTGGCAGGAGCCATTCCAAGAGCTCGATAAACGACATCATCAGTTACAGCTTTCACAGAAAGCATTACTCGTAATGCAAGATGAGATAACGACATGGCAAAAATCACAACAATTAAAATATGAATTGGAAGTGTTATTGGCACAGGACAAGCAGTCGCTCACTTCTCCAATAGAGCCTAAACACGCGCGACTTGCGAGTGATAGTGAGCGATCTTCTATATTGGCAAGGATGAATCTGTTAGCGCAACGATTTGAGCTAACAACGGTGTCCATGACATGGATGAATAAAGGCAAAGTATCACGCTTACAATTTGGGGTAAGAGGTTCATATCATCATATAGGACTGTTTTTTCAAGCAGTAACGCATGAGCTTAACTCGGTGATGTTCGAGTCTGTAATTTGGCAGCCAACCGTTGACGCTGAAATTTTGTTAGTGAAGGGTGTCGCACAAGTTCTGAGTGCAGACCGATGAATATTCAGTTATTGATGACATCCTTCATCGTGATCATTTTTAAATGGGGAATGGTATCTGCCATGGCAAATGATGCTGTTCAGGGAAGCGCTAAATTCACCGAAAATGAAAAAGCGTCAACTTTCCCTATACATATTGCCCCCAGACTGGCTTTTAATGCTTTGGGTCATCGTAACCCTTTTGCTCACTCTACTAGACAATCATCAAAGCAATCTATTGATTGTCCGTCTTTTTTTTCTAAAACAGTTAGTGATACAACGCTTTTCCCTACTCTCGATTTTCAACAATTACGGTTAGTTGGGGTTGTGCTAAGCACTCCTTCATTTGCCATCGTTCAATTACCTAATCAAGAGTTAACTCGACTATATGTTGGGCAGCATGTTGGCACTAATCGCGTTCTGATTACGCACATTGGCCAAGCAAGCTTAATTGCCATGGTACAAAAGCAAGAACCCCATCAATTACAAGAATGTGAGCGCTATGTTTTGTCGTTTAAACCAATGGCAAAGGAGGGAGCAAAATGATGAAGAAAGGTCATATAACGGCTTGGTCAAAATACTTTTTAAGCACTTGGTTATTTTGTATCTCTATGTTTGTTAATGATTTGGCTTGGTCTCAATCTGCTGAGTTATCAAGCCAAACTAACAAAACGGTATCACTTAAGTTTCAACAGATTGACGTACGGCGCATATTAACTTTGTTGGCTGAACAGAGACATCTCAATCTTGTTGTCGGAGATGAGGTGTCAGGAAAAGTGTCGCTAAATTTAGAACATGTGACATGGGAGCAGGCTTTACAGGCTGTAATGAAGAGTCAAAATCTTGCTCATCGAATGGACGGACAGGTGCTTCATGTTTTTCGCGCAGCCCCAAATCCTGAGCCGATAAACAGTGTTCCAGAACAGACCCGTGATGAAAGGGAGCGATTTGAATATCGTCTGATCTCAGTTCATTACGCGCAGGCGAAAGAAGTTTACGCATTACTCACCAGCCAAGGGACACCTCCCATGCTCTCAGAGAGCGGTAGTTTACATGTCGATAACCGCACTAATGGTTTGTTAGTGTTTGATGATCCAAAACGTATTCAGCGCTTAGAACAGCTCGTTGATACTTTGGATGTGCCGATGAAACAGGTGCTGATTGAAGCAAGAATTGTCACGTTAAGTGAAGGTGAACTGGAGGATTTAGGTGTCCGTTGGGGAATACTACATGGTCAGCAACATGATATTGGCGGATCATTAGAATCCCTTAAAGGTGAGGATGGGGTAGATTTAAGTCAGCAGCTCAGCCTCAATTTACCTTCAGCACCGCTTAACTCGTCTAGTATTGCATTTCAGGTGGCCAAATTAGGTGCAAACACATTGCTAGATTTAGAGCTTTCGGCATTGCAAAGAGAATCGAAAGCAGAAATTATTTCTAGTCCTCGGTTATTAACGACCAATAAAAAGCCCGCTTTTATCGAGCAAGGTACTGAAATTCCTTATTTAGAAGCCGCAGCGAGTGGGGCAACATCGGTTTCTTTTCGTAAAGCGGTATTAAGTTTGAAAGTTACTCCACAGATTACACCAGATAATCGACTTATTCTTGATTTGAACGTCACGCAAGATCGCCCAGGAGAAACGGTGACGACTGGAACTGGAGGTGCCGTTGCGATTCAAACTCAGAGAATCGGGACTCAGATCATGGTTAATAATGGTGAAACTATCGTGTTAGGCGGCATTTATCAGCACAGTTCTGTGCAGCGTGTAGAAAAAGTTCCACTGCTGGGAGATCTCCCCATTTTGGGGGCTCTTTTTCGCCGCAGCTACCAGCAGAGCGGGAAAAATGAGTTGTTTATATTCGTCACTCCGAAAGTGTTCATTCAATAACTTAGATAATTTATCGCCCGATAAGTGAAATTAAAGTTGCATTAGTGCAGTCAGATCTAGATAATTTCGGGTCTTATCACGAATTATCTGTGAGGAATAGGTGCCGCAAGCATTCCTATCGTTTAACTCTATCTAGCGAATCTTGTGGCGATGTCATTGAATTAACGTTGTAAATTACTGCTAAACATGGCTGAAAAACGCAATATTTTCCTTGTTGGCCCGATGGGTGCTGGCAAAAGTACAATTGGTAGACACCTCGCTCAACAACTTCATATGGAGTTTGTTGATTCTGATACCGTTATCGAAGAGCGCACTGGCGCAGATATCGCTTGGGTGTTTGATGTAGAAGGTGAAGAAGGTTTCCGCAAACGTGAGGAAGCTGTTATCAACGATCTGACCGAACAGCAAGGTATTGTTCTCGCTACTGGCGGCGGTTCAGTTAAGAGCAAAGAAAACCGTAACCGCCTTTCTGCTCGTGGTATCGTTGTTTACCTTGAAACTACTATTGAAAAACAACTTGCGCGAACTAATCGCGACAAAAAACGCCCATTATTACAGACTGAGCACCCTCGCGAAGTCCTAGAAGAACTGGCTAAGGAACGTAATCCTCTGTATGAAGAAATCGCAGATGTTACTGTTCGAACTGACGATCAAAGTGCAAAAGTGGTAGCCAACCAGATCGTAAAAATGCTAGAAGAACACTAAGTCGTTCTTTTTATGAGGAGTGCATACCATGGAGCGGATTACGGTCAACTTAGGTGAACGTAGTTACCCAATCTCAATTGGTGCCGGGTTATTTAATGATCCGGCTCTTCTTTCTTTGTCACCAAAGCATAAAGTGTTAGTGATCAGTAACGTAACAGTTGCACCACTCTATGCAGCTAAAGTGACTGCCATGCTTGATGCTATCGGGTGTGAATCATCAGTGCTAGAACTCCCTGATGGTGAGAAGTACAAAAGTCTAGAAACGTTTAATACCATTATGACTCACCTTATTGAGCATAATTACAGCCGAGATATGGTTGTGATTGCGCTTGGTGGGGGAGTTATTGGTGATTTGGTTGGATTTGCTTCTGCGTGTTATCAGCGTGGTGTCGATTTTATCCAGATCCCAACCACATTATTATCTCAGGTAGATTCTTCCGTTGGTGGTAAAACTGCGGTGAATCATCCGATGGGTAAGAATATGATTGGGGCGTTTTACCAACCAAAATCAGTACTGATTGATACTGACTGCTTGAAAACTCTTCCCGACCGTGAATTTCCTGCGGGTATGGCAGAAGTGATTAAGTACGGCATCATCTATGATGAAGCCTTTTTTGTTTGGCTAGAAGAAAACCTTGATGCTCTATATGCGCATGATGTGAAAGCATTAACTCACGCGATTGCTCGTTGTTGTAGCATTAAAGCTGAAGTCGTTGCTCAAGATGAAAAAGAGTCAGGTATTCGGGCTTTATTGAATCTTGGTCATACATTTGGTCACGCGATTGAAGCTGAATTGGGTTATGGCAATTGGCTGCACGGTGAAGCAGTGGCTGCAGGTACTGTTATGGCTGCTAGAACCGCGCATTTGCAAGGATTGATTACTGAGCAACAAGTCGATCGTATCATTGCTATCCTTAAACGAGCAAAACTACCGGTACATACTCCGGACAGTATGTCGTTTGAAGATTTCATGAAGCACATGATGCGAGATAAAAAAGTACTTGCTGGTGAGCTTCGATTTGTATTACCGACCAGTATCGGTACTGCAGAAGTTGTGAAAGGCGTTCCAGAAGCAGTGATCAAACAAGCAATAGATCTTTGCCGTATAGATTAAACCTTTCATTATCAGTAACGCGCTGATTACTATAGGGTGTTCACATGAGTTTGGCACATGAACTGGAGTTAAATTCTCAAACAGAGCTGTTAGAACGATTGCAGTTATTAACCCGCTTTGGTTCTAATTTAGTGAATGTGTTTGGTGTCGAAGGATCAGGCAAGTCTTGGTTAGCTCAACGTTATCTAGAACAGTGGGCTGATGATAAAAACCAAGCCTTGCTGATGTGTCACCCTAATCAAAGCGATGAACAGCATCGCACAACGATTCTTTCCCAATTGGTTTCTGAACCACTTTTCGATCCTAAAGATTCTCTCTCCGATAGTTTTGCTCAGTTATTTGCTGAAACAGGTTGCGACATCGTTGTCACCATTGACGATGCCCATCTTTTATCCGAAGCACTTGTCTCTGAATTATGGATGTGGATTCTTGAAAGTCAGGCAAATCCGCTCTGGACGGTGAACGTTGTGCTTTTTGTCGAGTCCAACCGTTTAGAGCCGTTATTAACACGTTTAAGTTACGGCCAAGAACAGAAACCAATCGACCTTGAAATTGAGCAGCTTAGTGAAGAAGAAGCTGATCGATTATTCGAAAATCGGGTAATGCGTTACGTTGATGATTCGATGGAACGAAGAGCACGTAATGCTTATAAAAAGGTCAAACGTATTCCAGGAGATATTATGGCTTTGGCTGAACAAAAAGCTGAAAAGAGAATTGTAATTCGCTCTATTGTCGCTTCCCCTCTTAATTTAACTTTGATTGTTTTAGTGCTACTGCTTTTAATCGGTGGAGGTTATTGGTGGATGCTGTCTCAGCCTCAGCCCGGTGAGCATAACTCAAAGGCGGTTCAAGGTGCTGGAGAACAAGGTAATGCGAACAATCCTGAACAAACGGCGATCCCAACATTACCTGATACTGTACAAAAACCGTCTCAATCTATGACTCAACAATCTGAGGATGAGGCAAATAATGAGAATAGCTCTTCGGCTAACGCTGCAGTATCTATGGATGGGGCAGTAGATGATTCAAGTGCTCTTCCTCCTGATGTTAAAGTAAATAATGAAGGTGTGGGAGAGAGCGAAGATAACCAGCAACGTGTTGTAATCGACTCTAATGTTGTTGATAAGCTGATGGAAGATAATGCGTCATCGGCTGACACAAAAGCAATTGATGCGGTTGTGGATCAATCCCGTTCAACAGAAGAAACGGCTCCCGCTTCTAAATCTGTGCCATCTGACCAATCTTTTGCTTTGGCTCGTCAAGCACTTAAAGAGATGTCACCAAGAAGCTACACCTTACAGCTCGCGGCTGTAAAATCATTACCTGAAGTACAAAGCTTTTTAAGTCAGTACCAGCTGGAAGGTAAAGTGAATGTCTACCCAACCATTCGTAATAGCGAGCAGTGGTACATCATCACTTATGAAAACTACCCAACCATTCAACTGGCCCGTGATGCAGTGGATACACTCCCTGGACGTCTGCAAGCGCTTGGTCCTTGGGCTAAATCTTTGAGTCAAGTTCATCGGGAGTTAGATCGGGTGAAATAATCCTGAGCTCGAGCCAAAAATATGTTACATTCCGCAGCCTTATTTAGTGGTGATTGAATTAGAGCAGTAGATGAAGAAGCAGCGTGCCTTTTTAAAATGGGCTGGCGGTAAGTTTGGCCTGGTTGAAGACATACAACGTCATCTTCCCGACGCTAACGAATTGGTAGAACCGTTCGTTGGCGCTGGTTCTATATTTCTGAATACGGATTACGAACGCTACATTTTAGCAGACATCAATCCGGACTTAATCAATCTCTACAACCTCCTTAAAACGGAGCCTGATCGCTATATTGAAGAGGCTCGCCGTTGGTTTATTCCAGAGAATAATCGGAAAGAAGCGTATCTTGATGTACGTAAGCAGTTTAATGGTACCTCCGATACCTTCTATCGTTCGTTAGCCTTCTTATATATGAACCGTTTTGGTTTTAATGGCTTATGCCGTTACAACAAAAAAGGCGGTTTTAATGTGCCGTTCGGCTCTTATAAAAAACCCTACTTCCCAGAAAAAGAGTTGGAATTTTTTGCTGAAAAAGCCAAAAAAGCCGAGTTTATTTGTACGGGGTATGAAGAGTCGTTTGCGAAAGCGTCTCAGGGGAGCGTTGTGTATTGTGATCCTCCTTACGCACCTTTATCCAATACAGCGAATTTTACGTCTTATGCGGGTAATGGTTTCACGCTAGACGATCAAGCAAAGCTGGCGGACATTGCAGAAAAGACTGCCGGAGAACGGGGCATTCCTGTTCTAATCTCTAACCACGACACCATTTTAACTCGCCGTTTGTACCATGGGGCGAAACTGAGTGTGGTTAAGGTGAAACGAACCATCAGTCGTAATGGTGCTGGCCGCAATAAAGTGGATGAGTTACTCGCTCTGTTTAATACAAAAAGTGTCAAACAAGTCGATTCTGAGTAAAAAGCGTTTTGTCTCTGAGTGTAATGCTGGGATCTGCTCGCCCCCTTAGGTAGAATGTTGAACATCGTTTGTTCAGTTTGCATTGATTACCTTAAGAGGTCAGGAATGAAAGATTTTATCATTGCGCCATCTATACTCTCCGCGGATTTAGCTCGATTAGGCGAAGACGTTGAACGCGTTCTTGCTGCTGGAGCGGATGTTGTTCACTTTGATGTGATGGACAACCACTACGTTCCCAACCTTACTTTTGGTGCTCCTGTATGTAAGGCGTTACGTGATTATGGGATTACAGCACCGATCGATGTCCATCTAATGGTTAAGCCTGTTGACCGAATCATCCCTGATTTTGCCAAAGCTGGCGCTTCAATGATTACTTTTCATGTTGAAGCATCTGACCATGTTGATCGTACTTTGCAATTGATTAAAGAGCACGGCTGTAAAGCGGGTGTCGTGATCAATCCTGCTACTCCACTGCATTACCTTGACCATATTATGGATAAAATCGATATGATTTTATTGATGTCGGTAAACCCTGGTTTTGGCGGTCAAGCCTTTATTCCTCATACTCTAGATAAGCTTCGAGCAGTACGCCAGCGCATTGCACATAGCGGGCATAATATCCGTTTGGAAATTGACGGTGGCGTGAAAATTGACAATATTCGCGAAATTGCGGAAGCTGGAGCGGATGTATTTGTTGCGGGTTCAGCCATTTTTGGTCAACCTGACTATAAAGCGGTGATTGATGAGATGCGTGCTGAGCTTGCTCAAGTGGTTAAATGTAAATCTGAAAACCTTCCCGATCGTTCATAACATCGGTCATGGTAAGTATATCAATCGTATGAGGGGGCGCAGCATGTGTCCCCCATTTGTGTTCACTGATTGATAACACTCATAAGACTAGGAAACTATTTTGGCTGAAATAAAACTGATTGCTTTTGATTTAGATGGCACTTTACTCGATAGCGTGCCTGACTTGGCGGTTGCGGCTGACCAAGCGGTTCAAGCGCTAGGCTACCCATGTGTAAGCGAAGAGCAAGTCAGAGAGTATGTGGGTAATGGTGCTGATGTTTTAATTGGCCGAGCGCTTAGTCAGGATATTGCAGTATCTCCAACCTTAGATGCTGAGCTATTGCATAAAGCACGTATTCTGTTTGATGATTTCTATGCAGAAACGGGTCATCAACATAGTAGTTTATACCCTAATGTTGTTGAAACTATTGCTGCGCTATATGCTGCAGGTTATACGCTGGCTGTTATTACCAACAAGCCTTCAAAATTTGTGCCTCATATTCTAGAGCAGCACAACATCATTCAGTATTTTACTGATGTGTTGGGAGGAGACGCATTTGAGAAGAAAAAACCCAACCCGATGGCTTTGAATTGGTTATTGGACAAACATCAAGTGTCTGCGGAGCAGATGGTAATGGTCGGTGACTCAAAAAATGATGTGTTAGCCGCCAAAAATGCGGGTTGTATATCATTTGGCCTCACCTATGGATATAACCATGGTGAACCTATTGCTAATGCTGAACCAAACTACGTGGCTGATGACATTAAAGATCTTCTATCGATTGAAGGTATTGAGATCTAAAATTATCGTTTGCTACTAGCAAAATACTCGTCAATGAGTACACTGGCAAAACCGTATTGTAAAACGTACGATGCGGACTAATTATTTTTCTATCGTTGTGTCACAGCAGAGTAGGCGTGCCACGTTAGTATTTGTTTTACTTATTATTTGTAACAAGGAAATCATTCTCATGAGCAAACCCATCGTATTGAGTGGTGTTCAACCGTCAGGTGAACTTAGTATCGGTAACTATTTGGGTGCTCTACGTCAATGGCAACAAATGCAAGACGACTATGATTGCCAATACTGTGTTGTTGATTTGCATGCGATTACCGTTCGCCAAGATCCGAAAGCATTGCATGAAGCGACCTTAGATGCGTTGGCAATTTGTTTAGCCGTTGGTGTTGACCCTAAGAAGAGCACGCTATTTGTTCAGTCTCATGTACCGGAACATGCTCAATTAGGTTGGGTGTTAAACTGTTACACACAAATGGGTGAGCTGAATCGTATGACTCAGTTCAAAGACAAATCGGCTCGTTATGCAAATGATGTGAATGTAGGTTTGTTTGACTATCCAGTATTGATGGCGGCAGACATTCTACTTTATGGTGCTCACCAAGTGCCGGTAGGTAGTGATCAAAAGCAACACTTAGAACTGGCACGTGATATTGCAACACGCTTTAACAACATCTACAGCCCAGAAGCTCCAATCTTTACGGTTCCTGAACCGTATATTCCACAAGTGAATGCACGTGTTATGAGTTTGCAAGATGCGACGAAGAAAATGTCGAAATCAGATGATAACCGTAAAAACGTAATTACCTTGCTAGAAGAGCCTAAATCGATCATCAAGAAAATCAATAAAGCGCAAACAGACGCTGATAACCCACCGCGTATCGCCTATGATCCGGAAAATAAAGCTGGCATTGCTAACCTTATGGGTCTTTACTCTGCTGCAACAGGTAAAACATTTGCTGAGATTGAAGAGCAATATGCTGGTGTAGAGATGTATGGCCCATTTAAGAAAGATGTCGGTGAAGCGTTAGTGGCAATGTTAGAGCCTGTACAAGCAGAATATCATCGAGTACGTAACGACCGCGCTTACTTGGATTCTGTGATGCGTGAAGGGGCTGAAAAAGCGTCTGCGCGTGCTGCGGAAACATTAAAGCAGGTATTCGAAGCGGTTGGTTTCGTTGGTCGTCCATAAGCGACTTTAGATACTAATCTTAAGAGAGGCCCCGGTTTTAGCTGGGGCTTTTTATGTTATACAAGGGTAACCTTGCTCTTATTACAAACTGTTAGTGGATTAAGACGTGCTACTGATTATTGATAACTATGACTCTTTTACCTACAACTTGTACCAATATTTCTGTGAGCTGAAAGCAGAAGTGAAAGTTGTTCGAAATGATGAGGTCACCATCGCTGAGATTGAAGCCATGGCTCCTAATCATTTAGTTATTTCTCCAGGGCCATGTACTCCAAATGAGGCAGGCATATCGCTCGAGGCTATCCGTCATTTTGCCCAAAAATTGCCAATTCTTGGGGTGTGTTTGGGCCATCAGGCTATTGCTCAGGCTTTTGGCGGGAATGTCGTTCGCGCTAGGCAAGTTATGCATGGTAAAACATCCGCTATTCGTCATAATAATAAAAGTGTTTTTAATGGGTTAAACAATCCTTTAACCGTGACTCGTTACCACTCTTTGGTGGTGGAGACTTCATCACTACCAGATTGCTTTGAGTTGACTGCTTGGACCGAAAATGGGCAAGGTAATGTGGATGAAATCATGGGGTATCAGCATCAATCATTACCAATACATGCAGTGCAGTTTCATCCTGAATCGATAAAAACTGAGCAAGGTCACGAATTGCTCGCGAACTTTTTAGCGGTGAAGCCGGCGGTTAAATAGCCGCTTATCTTGTTATCAACTGCGTTTTTACTCTTTTCTTAAAAAGAGAGGGAATGAAATTTTATTCGCTCTCTCTTCCATTTGCACTTCTTATGTCTTTTAACTTGTGGTTAAAAAATAAATTTTCACGAAGTGATCGAAATTTGCTTAATAAAATCTTATTATTAGTGCATAAATAATCATTGGTGTTATTTCGGTGCTACGGCATGAATGTGATGACACAATGTGCCACTATCAAATTGGTTTATTTAAAATTGCAATGCTCAGGCAGCTTGTCCGCAATATAAAGCTTATAGTTAGTCTAAAATGTAAGTAATTGCTCATAAGCTCAGCATGCGTATCTGGAGGGGATGTGCAATGACAGTGAAAAATAGTGTAGAGCGTAGTGTATTTGATGAGGTGATGGTACCTTGTTATAGCCCAATGGATTTCATTCCAGTAAAAGGTCAGGGATCACGCGTTTGGGATCAACAGGATAATGAATATATCGATTTTGCTGGTGGTATTGCGGTAAGTTGTTTAGGTCATTGTCATCCTGCAATGGTGAAAGCGCTCACTGAGCAAGGCAACAAAATTTGGCATTTAAGTAATGTCATGACCAATGAGCCGGCTCTACGTTTGGCGAAGAAGTTAACGGAGTTAACTTTTGCAGAAAAAGTTTTTTTTGCTAACTCAGGTGCGGAAGCAAATGAAGCGGCACTAAAATTAGCTCGTCGTTATGCCGTCGATACTTACGGACCAGAAAAAACAGAAATCTTAGCGTTTGTGCAAGGGTTCCATGGCCGTACTTTCTTTACTGTTACGGTGGGTGGGCAATCTCATTATTCAGATGGTTTTGGCCCTAAACCATCTGATATCACCCACATTCCATACAATGATATTGATGCATTGAAAGCGCACATCTCTGATAAAACTTGTGCCGTTATGATGGAGCCACTTCAAGGTGAAGGTGGTATCGTCTCGCCATCTGATGAATTTGCTCAAGCAGTGCGCGAGTTGTGTGATAAACACAATGCGTTACTTATTTTTGATGAAGTGCAAACAGGTAACGGTCGTACAGGTGATTTCTATGCTTACCAAGGTTTGGGTATTACTCCTGATATTTTAAGTACAGCAAAATCATTAGGTGCTGGTTTTCCTATCGGTGCCATTATGACGACCACTAAAATTGCTGGGCATTTCAAAGTTGGTGTTCATGGTTCTACATACGGTGGTAACCCACTAGGTTGCGCTGTTGCAGAAGCGGCGGTCAATATTATTAGCCAACCAGAAACACTGGCAGGAGTAAAAGAACGTGAAACACTTTTCCGTGCGGGATTAGAAAAAATTAACCAGAAATACCACATCTTCTCAGAAGTGCGTGGTAAAGGTTTACTACTTGGTGCCGCATTGAATGAAGCATGGGAAGGTCGTGCACGTGATATTCTTGTTGCTGCTGGTAAAGCAGGATTGATGATGTTGGTGGCTGGGCCAAATGTGTTGCGTTTCACTCCATCATTGATCATTCCTGAACAAGATATCGAAGAAGGTTTAGCTCGCCTAGATAAAGCTATTTCGACACTAGTGTGAGCTGGGGATCGCCATCTCGCTCCATGAGGACTTTGAGCTTCATGGCGATAGACTAGGTAGGGCCCGATTTTTCGGGCCCTTAGCATCTGGAGGATATATTGATGCTAGTTGTTCGCCCTATTGCAATGTCAGATTATGAAGCACTACATACTTGTGCCGTTGAGTCGGGACATGGATTTACTTCTCTTCCGGTTAATGAAGAGCTCTTAAAAAACCGCATTCAACATTCCGAATACAGTTTTGCTAAAGCCAATGTGACTGAGCCCTACGATGAGGGGTACTTGATGGTTGGTTATGATAGTGAAACTGGAGAAATCGCTGGCACGACAGGCATAGAAGCCGCCGTGGGTTGGGATGTTCCTTTCTACTCTTATCACATCAGCACCATTGTGCACCATTCTCGTAAGCTGAATGTGAAAAATACAGTTAAGTTACTGACCTTTGGTAATAACTACACCGGGTATAGCGAAGTCTGCTCACTATTTTTACGGCCACAATTTCGTGGCGGGTTAAATGGGCGTCTGCTATCGAAATGCCGTTTTCTGATGTTAGCAGAGCATCCGCAGCGGTTTTCTCAAACCATTTTTGCTGAAATGCGTGGTGTGTGTGATGAGCAAGGTAACTCACCATTTTGGCAATGGCTCCAACAACACTTCTTTTCGATAGATTTCACTATGGCTGATTACCTAACCGGTATTGGAAATAAGGGATTTATCGCTGATTTAATGCCCAAACTGCCGATATACATTAATCTCCTTAGTAAGGAGGCTCAGGCTGTCATTGGTCAAGTCCATGACAACACTAGGCCTGCGCTAAGCCTCTTGAAAAAAGAGGGCTTCGTGTGTCGAAACTATGTGGATATTTTCGATGCCGGACCCGCTGTTGAGTGTGATTTAGAACATATCGCTTCGGTGCGAGATTCACTGCGTTTAAAGGTAAAAGTGGTAGAGCACACTAGTGCTCAATGGTTTCTTATTGCTAACACTAGCTTTACTCAGTTTAGGGCAACAGCCGCGAAGGCAGCCGTGAATCATGAGAACCATAGTGTCATGTTAGCCCCTGATGTTGCCGCTGCTTTACAGGTACAAGACGATGATTTCGTCCGGGTGTTAGCACAATAACGAGGAGTAAGTCATGACAGTAAACCAATTGTTTGACAGCTTATGGCTGGATTACACCACGCGCTTGTGTCCGTCGGCAGAAAAGGTTCACCACTTATTACAGGAAGACACGCCACTTATTAATGATCATATTGCTCTGAGAACGTTTAAAAGCAATCACTTAGGTATTGAAGCGCTGGCAAAAACGTTTATTGCATTGGGTTATGAGATGGGCGGTGAATATCATTTTCGGGAGAAAAAGCTCTATGCTCGGCACTACCAACATCCGGATCCAAGCTTACCGAAAGTGTTCATTAGTGAATTATTAGTGGAACAATTAACGTTGGAAGCCCAACAAATTATTGCGTCGCTATTGGAGCAAAGTGAAGAGTTAGATATAGCATCAGGGGCATTTTTGTATCGAGGGCGACCTTGGTCTATAACCATTGATGACTATAAGCAGCTAGCTTTAGAGAGTGAATATGCCAGTTGGCTCGCTGCGCATGGATATGGTGCTAATCATTTTACAGTGAGTGTGAACCAGCTAAACGCATTTGATGAGGTAAGCACTGTAAATGCATTCTTGCGTCAGCAAGGGTTTGCTATCAACCAATCTGGTGGTGATGTTAAAGGTTCACCAGAAGTGTGTTTAGAGCAATCCTCCACGCTTGCAGATACGGTGAATGTGGCATTTAGTGATGGCGTATTGTCGATTCCCGGTGGCTTTTATGAATTTGCTAAACGTTATCAGCAACCGGATGGTCAACTCTATCAAGGGTTCGTTGAAGCATCCGCCAATAAGATTTTTGAAAGTACTCATCGGCAACGCTGAGTCAGCTTTCTTGGATTACCCACTAAGAAAAAGCCACCTGCGAAAGGTGGCTTTACATATTCATATGCTTGTTAAAAAGAATTAACGTGTGCCGTATACCACGATAGTTTTACCGTGTGCGGAAATAAGGTTTTGTTCTTCAAGCATTTTAAGAATACGACCAACAGTTTCGCGAGAACAACCCACGATTTGACCGATTTCTTGACGAGTAATTTTAATTTGCATACCGTCTGGGTGAGTCATTGCATCTGGCTGTTTCGCTAGATTCAATAGTGTTTGTGCAATGCGGCCAGTTACGTCAAGGAATGCAAGATCACCAACTTTTTGGCTAGTAACTTGTAGACGACGTGCCATTTGCCCTGATAAACGCATTAGAATATCTGGGTTTACTTGGATTAACTGACGGAATTTCTTAAATGAAATTTCTGCCACTTCACATGGTGATTTAGCACGAACCCAGGCTGTACGCTCTTGACCTTCTTCGAAAAGACCAAGTTCGCCGATAAAATCACCCTGATTTAGATAGGAAAGAATCATCTCCTTACCTTCTTCATCTTTGATCAATACCGCAACAGAACCTTTGACGATGTAATACAACGTTTCTGCCTTTTCACCCGCGTGTATCAAAGTGCTCTTTGATGGGTATTTGTGAATATGACAGTGTGAAAGAAACCACTCTAATGTTGGGTCTGTTTGAGGTTTACCTAGAACCATAATATCTCACTTCCTCTGCAGGGTACGCTTGCCGCTATCCATAATTTAGCGAAGCCTTATTCAGGCTTACTAGAATAAGAAGAGTTTGGATTCACTGCAAGTTATCTTGTTTCCGTTAAAGAATAGTATCCTTTTTCACTTCGAATTTCTTGACTTTAATCGTGTCGTTTGGCCGAATTTTTGCGCAAAAACGTGCTTATGATCACGGTATGAAAAGTAAGCGAAATTCGTGTGTGATGAATCAACCAATTTTACCGCTTTCTATGAGTTGTTGCAGGATCGGTCTCACGATTAATTCCATTGCAAAACTCATTTTTCCCCCAGGAACAACAATGGTGTTATGCCGAGACATAAAGGATCCATCTATCATTGCTAGCAAGTAGGGAAAATCGACATTTTTTATCCCGCGAAGTCTGATTACGACAAAACTTTCATCTAAACTTGGAATGCCCTTCGCATTTAATGGGTTTGACGTATCTACTGTGGGTACTCGCTGAAAATTGATATGAGTACGAGAAAACTGCGGGGTAATATAATTTAAATAATCATCCATCGAGCGTACGATGGAATCCATCACTGCTTCTCGAGAATGCCCACGATCTCGGGTATCTCGAACGTACTTTTGAATCCACTCTAAGTTAACAATCGGTACCATACCGATCAGAAAATCAACATGTTGTGACACATTGACGTCACCATCGACGACACCACCGTGTAGTCCTTCGTAAAAAAGCACATCGGTATTACTTGGAATATCTTGCCAAGGTGTAAAGGTGCCAGGCATTTGGTTGTATGGTACAGCTTCATCAAAGGTATGAAGATAGCGACGTATTTGGCCTGTTCCGCTTTTTCCATATTGGCGGAAAAAGTCTTCTAATGCAGGAAAGTTATTAGCCTGAGGGCCAAAATAGCTGATATGGCGGCCTTGTTCACGAGCTTTACGAATTTCGACATCCATTTCTGGACGAGTAAAACGGTGAAAGCTATCGCCTTCAACCCAAGCAGGTTGCACCGACATCATATTGAACATTTTTCGGAACGCTTCCGAAGTTGTTGTTGTTCCGGCTCCTGATGAACCTGTTACAGCAATAATGGGGTGTTTCGCTGACATGACAAACCTTGTCTAGTGATCCTGAACAGGAAATTCCTAATAGTGGATTCACTATAGCATGGAATTTCCAACCTTTTTGGGGATTTACTGATGCTTAAGCTTTATGTCTACAGTTTCATGTAATTCGGAATAAAATACTACCGCATCTCCCGTTTGGATTTGATGCTTTACCTGATCGACTTTCTGTTGCAGTGGTATTTCATGGTCACCGTAATCGGTTCCTTCACGTAGGACGAACTCGCGAATCAAATTTTCAAGTGTCTCTGGATCAATTTGCTGCCAAGGAACAATCATTCTTCACCTCTGTTTTTTTCTGAAGTCATTATACCTCAGTTAGCTAGAGATATTCTTGATAGTATTGGGGGAGTGTTTCTTCTAACCACATTTTGGGTTGGTTCCAGCTGCCCGTAATAAACCCTACATGCCCACCATGCTCAGTCAGCTGATAATCCAAATTTTTGGGTAGCGTGAAGGTTGGAATGATTTCATCAGTCATGAATGGGTCATCTTGTGCTTGAATCAGTCGCGTTGGAATGGTGATATCAGGTAAGCGCTGTAACCCTGAACAGCGTTGATAGTAATCTTGCGCATCGCGAAAACCATGCAGTGGGGCGGTAATCAAATCATCAAAATCGATAAGCCGTGTGACTTGTTTTATTTGGGCTGCAGTAATACCTAATGCTTCTTTCATCTTCTGGTGCTTAAGGAGCGCAGTGTTTTTTAGCGAGCTAAGTAAGTAATTGCGATACAAGCGAGAGAAACCACGTTCAATACGTTGGGAACACGCGCCTAATTCCAGTGGGGCTGAGATGATAGTGGCTCCCGATACGATGGGATCATCATTGTATTGGGCTAAATAGTTCACCAGCATATTGCCACCGAGTGAAACACCTGTTGCGATAATTGGGCGATTAGGACAACGTTCACGAACATATTCTAATACTTGCCGTGCATCTCCGGTTTCACCCGAGTGGTAAGCTCGGGCAAGATTATTTGGCCGTCCACTACAGCCACGAAAGTGCATCATCACACTGAGCCAGCCCTGTTTCGCAAAAGCGTTCATCAAGCCGTGAGCATATGGGCTGAAAAAACTCCCTTCCAATCCATGAAAAAGCACAAAAACTGGTTTGGTAAGGGATTCGAGTTGACGGTAATCTTCACTCCAAACAAGATCGAGAAAATCACCGTCGGGTGTATCTATGGTTTGCCAGTGTGGTGATAGTAGTGGCTTACGGCGAAATAAACGCGGCAGCAAAGTTTGTAAGTGAGCGTTAGTTATGCCGTGAGCAGCAATAAATGAAGGCATGGTATGCACCTGAATCAAGAAACAACGAATTAGGATTTAGAAGAGAAAGGCTCAATAGGTTTGGAAAAAATACGACCTAAGTGCTCCGCACCTAGATGACGACAATAACGAGCGGCGAGAGCAGGAGTATCTGTCGTGGCAAGGGAAAGATTGGCGATACAGTGAACCAAATCAGACTGCTGTTGTTTTTCTAATTGTAATTCAAACTGCAATGCTTCGCGGTATAAGGTTTCGGGAACGGATAGCTTCAGCTTTCGCCTCAGTTCCCGATAGCTATGCAGCAAGGTTTCTGAACTACTCAAACAGTCTGAAACGGTTGGCCAGTCGTGCTCGGCAAACGTTAACTTCTCTTCATCAAGCCATTTCAATAGCAGCAATAAGTTAACGTTGCCGTGGAAATTATTCTGTAGGCTTAAACACGCTTCTTTCACCTCGCGCACGCTGTAATACTGGAGGCTAAATTGCCACAAGCGTTCGAGCGTTAAGGTGGTCGTGACGTGTTTTTGGCTCATCAGATATTAAATTCCTTTTCCATTTCTTCGAGTGTTTCTTGCTCTGCCATCCAGTCCATCTCTACTTCTTCAAGCTCGGATTTACTATTGGCTTGTACCGCGAGTATTTCCGTAAGTTTAGCTTTATTTTCGCTTTCATAAAGGCTGGAGTCAGATAACTGTTCTTCAGCCTTTGAGATAATGGTGTTTAACTTATCCATTTTCTCTTCTAGCTGTGTCAGCTTCTTGCGAATTGGTGCGGTTTGTTTACGAAATTCGGCTTCACGGCGCTTTTGTTCTTTTTTCGCAACGGCACTATTTGCATTGGATTTACTGTCGCTTTGTCCGGCGGCTTCTTTCCGAATTGCTCGGTGTTGCTCAGTGAGCCATTTATAGTAATCGGTTAAATCACCATTAAATGGTTCTACTTGATGATCATGAACTAGGTAAAGATCATCGGTGGTCGCCCGCAATAAGTAACGGTCGTGGCTGACAATCACCATTGCACCTTCATAACTTTGTAATGCGAGCGTTAGAGCTTGACGCATATCGAGATCAAGGTGGTTGGTTGGTTCGTCGAGCAGAAGTAGGTTAGGTTTTTGCCAAACCAGTAGTGCCAGTACCAGACGAGCTTTTTCCCCACCAGAGAATGGCCCTACAGGATCTAACGCTTTATCTCCTTGGAAACCAAAACTCCCTAAATAATCGCGTAATTGTTGCTCGGTCTGATCGGGCGCAATTTGCATCATATGCTGGAGTGGGGTTTCTTCTGGATGCAAGGTTTCTAATTGATGCTGGGCAAAGTAACCAATTTTTACACCTTGCGAGTATGTCAATTCACCGGCTTGAGGAGCCAGATCGCCAGAAAGAAGTTTGATTAATGTGGATTTACCCGCACCGTTGCGACCAAGAAGGCCAATTCGGCTACCCGGAACTAGGTTAAGACGAATTTTATCCAAAATGAGCTTATCGCCGTAGCCGGCGCAAACTTCATCCATCATTAAGATAGGGTTAGGCAGTGCATGAGGTTCACGAAATTCAAAGCTAAATGGGTTATCAAATTGCGCAGGTAGCGTTTTTTCCATTTTTTCTAAGGCTTTGATTCGACTCTGTGCTTGGCGAGCTTTGGACGCCTTGTAACGGAAGCGGTCGATGTAGCTTTGCATATGCGACATCTGTTTCTGTTGCTTCTCATACATCGCTTGTTGTTGCAGTAGTTTCTGTGCACGTTGTTCTTCGAACGAAGAGTAGTTGCCGGTGTACTCGTTGAGCTTTTGGTTTTCAATGTGAATGATGCGGCCTACGATCGGATCAAGGAAATCACGGTCGTGCGAAATAATAACCAAAGTGCCTGGATAGGTTTGTAGCCAACGTTCTAGCCACATCACTGCATCAAGATCTAAGTGGTTGGTTGGCTCATCGAGCAGCAGTAAATCAGAGCGACATAACAGAGCTTGGGCTAAGTTTAAACGCATACGCCAACCCCCAGAGAACTGTGTGAGGCACCAATTCATCTGTTCTTGACTAAAGCCTAGGCCATCTAATAGTTCAGCGGCGCGGGCTTGGATACTGTAGCCACCGACAGTTTCGATCTTGCCATGTAACTCTGCGACACGTGTACCTTGATCTTTGGCTTCTGCTTCAGCCAGTTGTCGTTCTAGATCACGATATTCACGATCACCATCAATAACATAATCTAATGCGGTTCGTTCTAATGCCGGCGTTTCTTGAGAAACCCATGCTAATTCCCAGCTAGAAGGCTGGCTAATTGAACCTGCATCGATAGACAGTTCGTCTTTCATCAAAGCAAAGAGGGTGGATTTACCGCAGCCATTTTTACCGACCAAGCCCACTTTATCGCCTGGGTGAATGGTGGCTGAGGCGCCATCAAGCAGCGGCTTACCGCCACGGAGTAACTGTATGTCAGAGAAGATAATCATAAATTTCGCTTTTCCTCAGGTTTGCGCGAGGAATAGTAGGGGTTATGAGGTGAAATGTCGATTGTTATACCAAAGTATGGATAAATAACCTTTGTGTTCAGATATGGCTGAATCCCACCCAATGAAGGATAAAATAGTGGGTAAAGTTCAATTGCTTACGTGCTTATCTTGCAGTCGCTTGATGATAGGTTATGATGCTAGTAACAAATAAATAACATAAGGAGTTGTGTTAGAGAATGGTGATGTCGCTAGATGCAGGGAAGCCAATACCTAAAGTATTGATAATTTATGCTCATCCCGATCCCGATCAATCTAAAGCTAATAAAGCGCTGATCAAAAAGATCCGCTCACTTAAACACGTCACTATTTTAGATCTCTACGCAACGTACCCAGATTTTTTTATTGATATTCATGCTGAGCATCAACGTTTACTCTCTCATGATGTCATTGTTTTTCAACATCCACTCTACATGTATTCCTGCCCAGCGCTGTTAAAAGAGTGGATAGATACGGTACTCGGTAAGGGGTTTGCTTTTGGGGAATCTAGTGCCTTAAAAGGGAAATATTGGCGCAGTGTTATTACTACTGGAGGGCGAGAGCAAGCATTCGGCGAGCAAGGTTATAACCGCTATTCTCTTAATCAAATTCTGCAACCTTTTGAATTGACCGCCTCTCTATGCCAAATGGAGTGGGTTGAACCGCTCGTTCTTTATTGGGCTCGAAACGTCACTGATTTAGAGCGTTACCAACATGCTGAGAAATATCGGCAATGGCTCATCAATCCACTGAACAATTAAGGAGTCGCCATGGAATCGACGACAAGTGAATTACTACAAAGTGGAGCGATATTCTTAACTGCTGCGGTTGTCGCAGTCCCACTAGCTCAAAGGGCGGGATTAGGTTCCGTTATTGGTTACTTGCTGGCTGGTGTGGTTATTGGCCCGTGGGGGTTAGGGTTAATCAGTGATGTGGATGCCATCCTTCATTTCGCTGAATTTGGCGTTGTATTGCTGCTGTTTTTGATTGGATTGGAACTGAACCCGAAGAAGCTATGGCAAATGCGTATGCCAATCTTGGGGCTGGGTGGTGCTCAAGTTGTTGTGACCACAGGGATCTTATCGAGTATCGCTTCAATGGCTGGCTTAGATTGGCGCACCAGTTTAGTGATTGGCATGGGGTTGGCACTCTCTTCTACAGCCATTGCACTGCGTGTGATTGAAGAGCAAGAATTAACCCACACAGAGACAGGACAAAGTGGATTCTCAGTGCTGCTGTTTCAAGATATCGCGGTGATTCCTATGTTGGCATTAATGCCGGTATTGGCGGGAAACTCTGGTGGTACTTGGATCGATGGCGTATGGATGATTGCTGGTATTGTTGGCTTAATGGTTGGCGGCCATTTTCTGTTAAGTCCGATATTTCGTTACATCATTTTGAGTGGTGTGCGCGAGCTATTTACGGTTGCAGCATTGCTGTTGGTGATTGGTATTGCGCTAATGATGGAACAAATCGGGCTTTCTATGGCGCTTGGGGCATTTATCGCTGGGGTGTTATTAGCGGAAAGTGAATTTCGTCATGAACTAGAGATTGCCATTGAGCCATTCAAGGGATTGTTACTCGGATTGTTTTTTATCGCGGTTGGGATGTCTGTCGACTTAGGGTTACTGTTGGTTGAGCCGTGGTTAATTTTGCAGGCTGTGGTTGGGTTGGTCGTCATTAAGGGAGCGATTTTATATCTCCTAGCAAGAATTGTTGGTACTGGCGCGAAAGCGCGTAGCAATATGGCCGCTATTTTGAGCCAAGGTGGAGAGTTCGCTTTTGTTATTTTTACCGCAGCGAATGCAGAGCAACTTTTGTCTCGGGATCAGGTGTCATTTTTATTAGTTGTTGTGAGTTTATCTATGGTTACCACACCACTATTGCTGAGTATTCAAAAGCGCTGGTTTGCTCGTTCTCTTAATCAAACGACTCATGATGATTCAATGCCTGTTGATGTTGAAGATAAAGAACCTCGCGTTATCATTGCGGGTTTTGGCCGTTTTGGGCAAATTGTTGGCCGTTTGATGTCGGCCAATAAAATTAAAGTGACTGTGCTTGAAAGTGATGCCAGTCAGATTCGGCTGCTACGTAAATTTGGTTATCAAGTATTTTATGGTGACGCATCGAACTTAGAACTGTTGCGCGTTGCAGGGGCAGAAAAGGCAGAAGCCATTGTCATTTGTACTGACGTTCCAGATGAAGTGATGAAAATTGTCGATTTATGCCAGCATCATTTTCCGCAACTCAAAATATTAGCCCGAGCTCGTAGCCGAGTTGAGGCTTACCAGCTAATCAGCCAGGACGTAGAAGGCTATTCACGAGAGACATTTCTTGGGGCATTAGAATTGGGACGTAAGACTTTAGTCTCTTTGGGAATGCATCCATATCAAGCAAAACGAGCCGAAGCACATTTTCAACGTTTAGATACTGCTATGCTGACCAAATTGCTGCCACAGCATATGGAAGATAAGAAAATGACCCTAAGAGCCAAAGAAGCGCGCCAAGAACTCGAAGAGATATTTGGTCGCGAAATGGAGAATGATCGTATCGGTCGTGGCTATTGGGATGAGGAGTAGATCAAGTCGTGACAAACAAAAAGCGTTTTATTGCAGGGGCAAGTTGTCCATCCTGTCATTCGCAAGATACACTTCGTTGGTGGATTGAAAATAACATCGAGCTGGTAGAGTGCGTCGAATGTGGCTACTCTGAGCAGCGTAAACCGCAGTCTGTCGAAAAGGCAGGTAGAACCAGTGAACAGATGATAGGAATCTTTAAGCCAGAATAATCATTTGAGTTTCTGCTGAGGATCTTCATAATATCGCCCATCTTATATGTATGCTTGGGTCAGTTCACTGATGCTAAGAGCAATAAACTCCTTGGAGCTTGTATGAAAATTGAAAAGAACGTGGTAGCCGCTTTGGCATACCAAGTGAAACTAGAAGATGGTGTTGTTGTAGATCAGTCAACTACTGATGCGCCTCTAGAATACCTTCACGGTAACAACAACCTAATCACTGGTTTGGAACGTGAACTTGAAGGCAAAGTTGCAGGCGATAAGTTCTCTGCGACATTTGCTCCTGAAGATGCTTACGGTGAACACAGCGATGATCTAGTTCAACGCGTTCCTGCGAACGTGTTCCAAGGTGTTGACGAACTAGAAGTTGGTATGCGTTTTCTAGCGGATACAGACCAAGGTCCAATCCCTGTAGAAATCACTGAAGTTGATGGCGATGAAGTTGTTGTTGACGGTAACCACATGCTTGCTGGTCAAACTCTAACGTTTGACGTTGAAGTGGTTGCAGTTCGTGAAGCAACTGCTGAAGAAATCGATCATGGCCATGTTCACCAAGCGCATGGTCACGACCACGATCATGACCACGATCATGGCGAAGGTTGCTGTGGTGGTAACGGTGGTTGCGGTTGTTCTCACTAAGAACAAACGTTACGCTGGAATAAAATATTCCTCTAAGTAATAAATACTTATAAACGCTGTTGAGCTCTGCTTAGCAGCGTTTTTTTGTTGACTCTGCAGAAAAAATCGACAAACTCGTATAAAAAGCACAATTATACTGGGAGTTTACATGTCGCAACCTTTCTCTATCGCTATTCATGGCGGCGCAGGCACGATTTTGCGTGAAAACATGAGTGAAGATCTTAAACAGTCTATTTTGGCGGATTTAGAAAAATCAGTTCAAGCAGGGCACCATATTTTAGCGAATGGGGGAACTGCTGTTGATGCAGTTGTTGCTGCGGTAAAGGTGATGGAAGATTCTCCCAACTTTAATGCAGGCCACGGGGCAGTATTAACTCATAAAGAGATGGTTGAAATGGATGCCTCTGTAATGGACGGTAGTAATTCTAACGCTGGTGCTATTGCTGGTGTTCGACATATTAAAAACCCGGTTGAGTTGGCTCGTGATGTCATGCTTCATAGCGACCATGTTTTTTTAATGGGAGAGGGGGCTGAAGAGTTCGCATTCCAGCATGATTATGCTTTCACTGAACAAGACTATTTCTTCACAGATCGTCGTTATGAGCAGTTGCTGGCGATGAAAAAGCAGGGACATGTTGCTTTATCAGAAGCAAAATACCCAGATGATCGCAAACATGGCACCGTTGGCGCTGTCGCATTGGACCAACATGGCAATCTCGCCGCAGCAACAAGTACCGGTGGGATCACGAATAAGAAATTTGGTCGTATTGGTGATTCACCTATCATTGGTGCAGGAACAGTAGCAGAAAATAATAATGTTGCGGTTTCTTGTACTGGGATGGGGGAATTTTTTATTCGTAAAATGGTAGCTGGTGATGTCGCAGCACGAATGAAATACTTGAAAGAAGATGTGGCGACGGCATGTGAGACGATCATTCAAGGAGATCTGAAAACGATCGGTGGTGAAGGTGGTTTGATAGCCATTGATGCGCAAGGGAAAATTCATTTTGCGATGAATAGTTCGGGGATGTATCGTGCCGCAATCGATTGCGATGGGCAATTGTCGGTAAAAATCTATTCGGACGAATAATTGCGCTTAAATAACCAAAAGTAATAACTAGTACTGATCTTATGATTTTTTCATGCTTAAAAAGTGACTGCATCAAAAAACGATCAGTGCTAGAATCCATTTTTAACTAGCAATCAGACTTGGAAAAATGGGAAATAATGTAGTTGTCCTCGGCACTCAATGGGGTGACGAAGGTAAAGGAAAGATCGTTGATCTTCTAACTGAAGACGCAAAATACGTTGTTCGCTATCAAGGCGGCCACAACGCAGGCCACACACTAGTTATCGACGGTGAAAAAACCGTACTCCACCTAATCCCATCAGGTATCCTTCATAAAAACGTTAAATGCATCATTGGTAATGGCGTAGTGCTATCACCAGACGCAATGCTGCATGAAATGAAAGAACTTGAAGAACGTGGTGTTCCTGTTCGTGAGAACCTATACATTTCTGAAGCGTGTCCACTAATTCTGCCATATCACGTAGCTCTTGATCAGGCTCGTGAAGCGGCACGCGGCAAGAAAGCGATTGGTACAACTGGTCGTGGTATCGGTCCTGCTTACGAAGATAAAGTAGCTCGTCGTGGTTTACGTGTTGGTGATTTAGCTAATAAAGAAGAGTTCGCTGCCAAACTGAAAGAAGTCATGGAATTCCATAACTTCCAGTTAGAACATTTCTACAAAGTTGAACCAGTAAGCTATGAAGAAGTGCTTGAACAAGTGATGGGTTATGCAGACCTATTAACTTCTATGGTTATCGATGTGACTAACGAACTAGACGCTGCTCGTAAACGTGGCGACAAAATCATGTTCGAAGGTGCTCAAGGTACTCTTCTAGACATCGACCATGGTACTTACCCATATGTTACCTCTTCTAACACGACTGCTGGTGGTGTTGCTGCAGGTTCAGGTTTCGGTCCTCGCCATTTAGGTTATATCTGCGGTATCGTGAAAGCATATTGCACACGTGTTGGTGCAGGTCCATTCCCGACTGAACTATTTGACGAAGTTGGCAACCACTTAGGCACTAAAGGCGCTGAGTTTGGTGCAACAACGGGTCGTGCACGTCGTTGTGGTTGGTTTGATGCAGTGGCTCTACGCCGCGCAGTTCAAATTAACTCTGTAACTGGCTTCTGCCTAACAAAACTTGATGTTTTAGATGGCCTAAAAGAAGTGAAAATCTGTACAGGTTACCAACTAGAAGACGGTACAGTACTAGAAGTGTCACCTCTAGCTGCTGATGCATACGAAGGTATTACTCCGATTTATGAAACTCTGCCAGGTTGGTCGGAAAGTACTTACGGTGCAACATCTATCGATAAACTACCTCAAGCGGCTCTTGATTACATCAAACGCATTGAAGAGTTAACTGGTGTGCCAATTGATATCGTATCAACAGGCCCAGACCGTCGTGAAACCATCATCAAATCTCACCCATTTGATGCATAATCCTTGGTGATTATTTGAGAAAAACCGGCTGACTAGCCGGTTTTTTTATATTTATACCCCAAGTAACCTCAAGATGCTGTTTCAGCGAGAATGGTCTCGCTCTTAGGCAAGGCACTGATTTGAAGACATAGTCATTCTACGTTGAAAGGGAATGACTATTCCTACCGTGATTGAGTTTGATCTAGGCTCGTTGATGAAGCTCTGAATCCTGCATCTTGAGGTCATTTGGGTATATACTTTCTTGGTTGGGTTAAATTTTGTTCAATCAAAACTCTTGGTCAGATGATAACTGAGCATGGTTGAGGAAAATTTTAATAGACGACCAGCACGCCATTTAATATCGAGCGGATTCGATTGGTGCAAATATGTTTCGGCTCTAACTCATTGTTGTGGCAAAAACATGTGATCTGGAGGCAAAAAATTGCCGCTGATCGACAAGTTTTGCCTAAAGAGATACTCTAGATGGTCGATACAAAGATCAAGCTTAGCCAGTGTGCACGTCGTACACTAAAAAAATGATGGCTAATAGAATTGATAAGAGTACAGCAATGAAGCTACGAACTATCGCAGCTTCGCTGATATTGGTGCTCCATGCTTCCTTGGCAACAGCAAAAGCAGCTGAGCTAACGGACGTAGGTGAACCTGTACCGATTTACAGCGAATCTGAGCTCATCAAACTGATTGAGCAGAACAAACATTTAGAACGTGTAAAAGCGGATAAGTGCCAGTTAGTGGAAGATATCGTTGCGCGTGCGACTCGTATCAACTTGCCTTCTTATGAGTTTCTGTATGGGGATATGTTAAGTTGGGGAGTCTGTGTTGATCGAGATATCGAGCTTGGTTTGTACTATATCGAAAGCGCGGCTCATCAGGGTTTACCTGCCGCTTTAGAGCGAATGGGGTCGTATTACGCTCATGGTACTTTTGTACAGCAGGATCGCGAAAAGGCTATCCCATATCTAAGAGAGGCCGCTAAAATGGGCGACCTTAATGCCCGTATTCAGCTCGCTGAATTATTGTTGAGAGATTATGGTAGCCCGTTAGACTACGAAGATGCGTACCGCTGGTTATACAACTCGGTAACGGCAGATAAGCGTCAGCATAAACGTATTACCTTATTACGTGAGGGGCTTGAGCAGAGAATGCCACAAAACATTATTGCTCGAGCTAAACGTAAAGAGACCTATTGGTAACCAGAACTCATCTGGTTACCACTGCTAAATTAGTATCCTTATCAACTGTTCTGTGACTGCTCGGCTTGCGAAACTTTCTGTTCTTGTTGTTGCAGTTGATACATTGCCCGATATTTTCCGTTTTCAATATTCATTAATTGCTCATGGTTACCTTGTTCGATTAACTGACCACGGTCGAGAACTAATATTTGATCGGCATGATGAATCGTTGACAATCGGTGGGCAACCACAATCATAGTGACTTTCCCTTGTAAGCGTTGCAGTGCTTTTTGCACCACTTGTTCTGTTTCACTATCGACATTCGCGGTGGCTTCATCGAGGAGTAAAATTTTCGGCGACCCTGCTAAAGCGCGTGCAATGATGAGTTGCTGTCGTTGTCCCGTGGATAAACGTAACCCGCCTTCCCCCAATTCCGTTTGATAACCTTCTGGCATCTCCATGATGACATCATGCAGGTGTGCTTTTTTCGCTGCTTCTTCAATGTCGTATTGATTTAGGTTTCGTCCCATATCGATGTTATCGAATAGCGTTGAAGCCAAAATGAAAGGCTCTTGTGGAATAAACCCCATCCCTGCACGGAGTGTGTCATGGTCAAAATCTGTGAGTGGGTGTCCATCAATCTCTATTGTGCCTTGTTGAGGTTGATAGAAATTCAGCAACAGACTCAGCAGGGTACTTTTACCGCTGCCAGTATGTCCGACAACTGCGAAAAACTGCCCTGCGCCAATTTCAATATCTAGATGGTGCAATACGGGCTTGTCGGCTTGGTAGCCAAAAGAGACCTGGTTGAAATTAAGTTTTCCATGCTCAATTTGGGCGTGAGTGTGATTGTCAGGCGTCATTGTTGGCTCTTGCAGAAGTTCGAATACTCGATCCCCGGCCACTATTGCTTGTTGGTAAAGGCTAAAACGCTGAGTAATTTCAACCAATGGTTCAGTAAAGCGACCTAAATAGTTGAGGTAGGCATAAAGCACACCAATTTCCGTAAACCCTTGGACGACTTTTAAACCAAAGAACCACACGACGCCAGCGAGTACCATAATGCTCAGTAAGTTGATCGCAGGGCGTAATAGAAATGATCCTATCGTAATGGTACGTAGGCGGGTGCCATAATAACGCTGGTTAATATGATCGAATTGATCAAGTTTTGTCTGTTGTTGATTAGTGGCTTGAATGACGGCCATACCACCGATAGATTCGCTGATCGTAGCGTTGATATCTGAACGGAGTTGACGGCTATCGGCGACGATATTGCCACTCAACTTTTGATAGATATAAATCATAATCACAATCGCTGGTATCAAGGCGAGTGCTACCAACATTAGGTGGACATCTAATATTGCCATGGCAGTAAGGATACCAATTAATAAAATTACGCTAGACAAGACATTAGAGAGGAACTGCACATAGATGTCTTTAATTGATTCCGTATCATTGGTGATACGACTGACCAATTGACCGGTTCGAGCATAGTCGAAAAAAGACATGGGTAAGCGTAATACGTGGCCAAAGACGCGCTCACGAATATCAAGAACTGCATTTAAGGCAATATCAACGAACTTGAGTGTCTGCTGATATTTTAAATAGGTGCCTAAGAGTGTGGCGATAACGTATAGAGAGACCACCCCAGCAATCGGCCAGAAAGGGTAGTGATCGGGCATGATGAAACGGTCGATAAATACCTTGCTCAACATTGGGCCAAGTACATCAAGGGCGGTTGCAAACACAACCAACAAAACGGCTTTGATTAAGAGCGGACGGTCGGCAAAGACATAGCCCATTAGCAGCTTAAAAGAGCCAGATGGGCTGTTTGTCGAATCTGTGTTGGGATTAGTCATTATCCGCCCCTTCTATTGCTTGAGCCATTTGTTGATAAGCGGCCATTCTGGAATACCAGCCATCTTGGGTTATTAATTGTTGATGAGTTCCCCGTTCGGCGATAGATCCATGAGCGAGTACGATAATTTCATCAGCATGCTCAATCGCGGATAAGCGATGACTGATAATAATGACGCTTTGTGCTTGACGTTCGCGTAAGTGAGCGAGGATGGTTTGCTCTGTGCCTACATCGACAGCAGATAGAGCATCATCCAGAATAAGAACTGGCGCAACACTTATGAGGGCTCGAGCAATAGCAACCCGCTGGCGTTGCCCTCCTGATAGAGTGACACCTCTTTCTCCAACCAAAGTGGCATAACCTTCAGGAAATTGCAGAATATCCTCATGAATCGCAGCAAGTTGAGCTGCTTGAAAAACCTCCTCATCACTTGCTCCTGATCGTCCCATGCGAATGTTTTCTAAAATTGATGTACTAAATAAGAAGGAGTCTTGGGGAACATAAGCAAAGGTTGAGCGTAACTTTTCTAACTCTATATCCTGAATATTAATATTCCCAATATAAAGGGAATGATTTGTCGTTTCCCAATAACGCATGAGTACTTGGAGTAATGTGGTTTTACCGGAACCGGTGACTCCAGCAATTCCTAACACATGATTTTCCTCTAGGTTCAAATTGATATTTTTTAAACTAGGGTGTGGAGTATTGGGGTAATTAAATGTCAAATCTTGGATGTGAATGTCATAGCGAATAGGCGTTTGCGTTCCGTGATCAGCAATGGTGTCAGGTAAAGACAGTAATTCATGTAAACGGCCAATTGCAGCGTTACCTCGTTGCAATATATTCATTAACCAGCCGAAAGCAAACATTGGCCAAATCAGTTCAGAAAGGTACATAGTAAAGCTGGTGAGCTGACCCACAGTGAGCAATCCTTGATGAATTTGCCAACCACCAACGAGTAGGGTGATAAGCAAAGACCCACCTAGGCTAATTTGAATGATAGGGTTAAATTTTGCTTCTGACCGTTGCACGCGATAATTACTTTCTGCCGCTTGTTCAGCAATTTTATTAAATTGTTGTTTCTCTATTTCTTCTCTTCCCATTGATTTGATCATTCTGATGCCGACCATGGCTTGTTGAGTTTGATCGTTAAGGGTCGAAAATTTATCAAGAGTTTCTTTAAATTGACGATGAATCAGGCTGGATAAGCGATAAAAAAGGAATCCCATAAAAGGAAAAGGAAGTAAGGCTAACGCCGCTAAGCGCCAGTCGATAAAGACGAACATCATAATAATGACTAACACAAAGGTGAGAAAGCCATCAAAGCCTGACAGTATCCCTTCACCAGCGGCGGTTTCTACCGCATCGATGTCGTTCGTTGCTCGAGCCATTAAATCGCCGGTCGAATTCGCGCTGTAAAATGCCTGGCCCTGTTTTGTTAAACGTTGGTAATACTGTTCGCGCAGTTTGTTTCCTAATAAGTAAGAAGTACCAAACAGCAAACGTCGCCAACCATAGCGTAATAAATAGACACTCACCCCAGCAGCGAGCAATAACCAGAGTAAATGCTCAGTATGAGCCATGTCTTTTGTCGCTAGTAATTGGTCAACAGATTGGCCGATGATCCATGGAATAGCCATATTAATTAGCCCAACTGAAAAGAGCATCAGTAGGGCTAGGGAATAGGTATGCCAATAGCGACGGAAAAACCATCCTAGGTGATTAAATAATTGCATATAAGTTTTGGGATTCCTGGTAACCGATTGCCAGTGTAACCTGTGCGATGTTTGACTATCTACCGCCAGATAAACCGAAAGTGACGTTTAACGAGATTTTTATGGTTACTTATGGTGTGAATTAAAGAGTGATAACTATATATCACTCTTTACTAATTTAAAATTTAAATGGGCAATTACCATACAAGTAACGGTTTGCTATAACACCTGTTCGCCAGACTTGATGACTGTGTCGCGTACGACTTGAGTGTAGTCGATGGCTTGTTGGCGAATTTTGTCTTCATCAACAGTTAATACACGACGATTTTGCATGATCAGTCTACCGTTGATAATGGAATCTTTAACGTTAGCAGAGTTTGCCGAGTAAACCAGCGCAGAATATGGGTTATAGATAGGTACCATGTTAGGCGCTTTGGTATCTATGACAATAACATCTGCAAGTTTGCCAACTTCAAGAGAACCTATTTTATCTTCCATATGTAATGCTCTGGCTCCGCCAATCGTTGCCATTTCAATGACTTTAATTGGTGGCATTGCACTACGATCGTGATTGACGAGTTTATGAAGTTTGGCCACTTGGTTGAATTCATCAATGATACTTAATGTATTACCAGACATTGGCCCATCCGTACCTAAACCTATACGTAATCCATCATCAAACATTTTGAGAGCAGGGGAGACACCTTTGGCGGCTTTAATATTGGCGCTCATGCAGTGCGCAATGCCAATATCTTCTTTCTTCGCAATCGCGATATCCTTGTCATTCACCAAAATCATATGCGCAGCGACAACATGGTTATTCAGAGCGCCGATACTTTCCATGTATTGCACGGGTGATAGGCCATTGGAGCGTTTGGCTATCACTTCAGCTTCATGATGAGTTTCTGCCAAGTGAATGAGTACAGGGACATTTTCCTGCTCTGATAGTTTAGCTACCTTTTGCAGTGTTTCGGTCGTGTTACTGTAAGGAGCATGAGGTGCGAACGCTGGCGTGATGAGCGGGTTATTGCGGTATTGCTTAATGAATTTCATCGCGTAATTGATACCTGCGTCTGCGTTTTTAGCATCTGCGACCGGAAATTTTATGACGGTTTCGCCTAGTATTGCTCGCATCCCGATGTTTTCGACGGTTCTGGCCACTTCATCTTCGAAGTAATACATGTCGGCGTAAGTGGTTACGCCCCCTTTAACCATCTCAACGTTACCTAAGTTAGCGCCGATACGAACCATGTCACGAGAAACCAATTTGGATTCCAAAGGGAAAATATAGCGATGCAAACGGTCTGGTACATCGTCGGCTAAAGAGCGAAATACGGTCATTGATACATGGGTATGGGTGTTAATTAGACCCGGCATAATGATATCGCCATCGACATCCATTGTCTTTTTCGCTTGGTACTGATTGGTAATTGAATCATCGCCTACGGCAATGATTTCGTGATCTTTAATCACAACTGCGCCTTTGGAATAAACCGTTTTATCCCCATTCATAGTTAATACAAGGCCGTTTTTCAAAACAATATCGGCAGATTGGGCTGCTGATGCCGTAAAGGGTAATACACCTGCCATGGCTGTCAGTAATAGGGGAAGAGAAAAGCGCATAAAATGATGTCCTATCGAGCTATAAAATCCAGTGGCTATGATAAATCAGTTGGTTAGGGTTGTAACCCTGATGTATCAGAATGAGCAATTTACGGAATTAAACTGGGATAAAACGTCAAAGTTTAGTGGTTTTCGCTCACATGGGTGTAGCTTACTCATAGACTTAGATATACTTACCCCTAATAGAGGTAGCTAATACCCCTCTTTTTTCGAGCACAACAGTAGGACGATGAATGTCAGACAATATCAAGAACGACCCTTTTGCTGAGCGTGAATCTCAAAAATATGAAAATCCGGTGCCAAGCCGTGAGTTCATATTGGCGTTCTTAAAGCAAGCTAATGTACCAATGAATCGCAATGACTTATTCGAAGCTTTGGAACTGGAAGGTGAAGAGCAGTATGAAGGCCTGCGTCGCCGGCTGCGTGCAATGGAAAGAGACGGGCAATTAGTGTTTACCCGCCGCCAGTGTTATGCCTTACCTGAAAAACTTGAGCTAGTAAAAGGCTATGTTATTGGTCATCGCGATGGTCATGGATGGGTTCGCCCTGATGGAAGCACTGGCAAAGATAATGACATTTTGCTGCCACATCACCAGATGCGAACCATCATCCACGGAGACTATGTATTAGTTCAGCCTGCAGGCACGGATAAGCGCGGTCGAAAAGAAGGCCGCTTGGTTCGTGTTCTTGAGGAACGTAAGACACAAATCGTCGGTCGTTTCTTCCTTGATCAAGGCTATGCCTACGTTGTGCCTGATGATTCGCGCATTCACCAAGATATTCTTATTCCTGAAGAGCACCGCATGGGAGCTCGTATGGGCAATGTTGTGGTGATTGAAATTACGGATCGAGGGACTCGCAATCGCGGTATGATCGGACGTGTAGTGGAAGTGCTTGGCGAAAATATGGCGCCAGGTATGGAAACTCAAATCGCAATTCGCACCCATCAAATTCCTCACGAATGGCCTGAAGCGGTTGAAAAACAGATTCAAGGTTTAGGAGAAGAAGTACCAGAGGAAGCGAAGCAAGGACGTGTTGACTTACGTTCTCTTCCTCTCGTGACCATTGATGGCGAAGATGCACGTGACTTTGACGATGCTGTGTATTGTGAAGCGAAAAAAGGCGGCGGTTGGCGTCTGTGGGTAGCCATTGCGGATGTAAGCTATTATGTTCGCCCTGATACTGCGTTAGATAAAGAAGCGATTAACCGTGGTAACTCGGTTTATTTCCCTTCACAAGTTGTGCCGATGCTTCCGGAAGTTCTGTCGAATGGGCTGTGTTCATTGAACCCGCAAGTTGACCGTTTGTGCATGGTGTGTGAAATGACGGTATCGCAAAGCGGTAAGTTGTCAGGCTATAAACATTACGAAGCGGTAATGAATTCTCACGCGCGCCTTACTTACAATAAAGTCGCTGACATGCTGGAAGGGGACGAAGAGTTACGTGAACGCTACTCTCCGCTTGTTCCTCATCTCGAAGAACTGTATCGCATGTACCAAGTGCTAAAAACAGCACGTGAAGCTCGTGGTGCGATCGAGTTCGAAACAGTTGAAACTAAATTTATCTTCAATGCGAATCGTAAGATTGATCGTATTGAACCTGTGATTCGTAATGATGCACACAAGATCATTGAAGAGTGCATGATTTTGGCCAATATTGCATCAGCCTCGCTGGTGGAAAAAGCGAAAGAACCTGCTTTGTATCGTATCCATGAATCTCCGGGAGAGCAGCGCTTAGTTAGCTTTAGAGACTTTTTGGGTGAACTTGGTTTGAACTTGAACGGTGGATTAGAACCATCACCAACGGATTATGCACACCTGATGCATCAAGTTTTCCAGCGTCCGGATAAAGAGCTTATCCAAACCATGCTGCTACGTTCTATGAAGCAGGCCGTTTACAATGCGGATAACTGTGGTCACTTTGGTTTAGCACTTAAACGTTATGCGCACTTTACCTCGCCAATTCGCCGTTATCCGGATTTATTACTGCACCGCGCTATAAAATATCTTATTGCGAAAGAAAAAGGCCAAAATAAAGATCGTTGGACACCAACCGGAGGGTTCCATTACTCCTTCGATGATATGGATTTCTATGGTGAGCAGTGTTCGACGACTGAACGTCGTGCTGATGATGCCACTCGTGAAGTGTCTGATTGGCTCAAATGTGAATACATGCAAGATCACGTTGGTGAAGTATTAGATGGTGTGATTGCTAATGTGACTGGTTTCGGTTTCTTTGTACGCTTAACTGAGCTTCACATTGATGGCCTTGTGCATATTTCGTCACTGGCAAATGATTACTATCAATTTGATCCCGTCGGTCAACGCTTGGTAGGTGAATCTTTTGGTGCAATCTATCGTTTGGGCGATTCTGTAAAAGTTAAAGTCCAAGCAGTTAATCTAGATGAAAGACAAATTGACTTTGCTTTAGTCGAAACAAGTCGTAAAGTACGCGGCCGTGGTAAAACTGCGAAAAAACGCGCAGCAGAAGCAAGAGCAAAAGTTCGTGGCAATAAACCTAACCAATCGTTAGGAAAAGCTCAAAAAGCCATGCCGGATATAGAGCCGACTAAACGTCCTGATGAAGATGGCTCAACTCGGACTCGTAACAAGACCAAAGCTCAGAAAGCGCGTAAAAACAAAGCCCGTAATAAAACCGGCAAAGCGAAAAAGAAATAGGTAACGAATGAGTAACGAAATGATTTATGGAATTCACGCAGTAAAAGCTGTGCTTGAGCGTGATCCTGCCCGCTTTATTGAAGCGTATGTTCTAAAAGGACGTCAAGATGAGCGGTTACTGCCTGTATTGAATGAATTAGCACGTCTTGGTGTATCTATTCAGGAAATGGGGCGTAAAGCGCTAGACGATAAAGCGAAGGGAGCAAATCACCAGGGGTTGATTGCTCGAGTAACGCCTGCCAAAGTACTTAATGAACACGATATTGATGGCATTCTTGCCCAGCATGAGCAGCCTTTGTTACTTGTGCTTGATGGTGTTACAGACCCTCACAACCTCGGGGCATGTTTACGTAATGCAGATGCAGCTGGCGTTGCCGCGGTTATCGTACCAAAAGATAAATCAGCAGCGATGAATGCTACCGTGAGTAAAGTCGCGTGTGGCGCAGCAGAAACAGTACCTTTAGTCCGAGTAACAAACCTTGCTCGTACTATGCGTGCATTGCAAGAACAAGGCATTTGGTTTGTAGGAACTGCTGGTGAAGCGACACACGATATTTACCAAAGCAAACTTACTGGTCCTTTAGCGATCGTGATGGGTGCGGAAGGGGATGGCATGCGTCGTCTAACTCGTGAAACGTGTGATGACCTGATTAAAATTCCAATGGCAGGTTCGGTTTCGAGCTTGAACGTGTCTGTTGCCTCTGGTGTATGTCTGTTTGAAGCGGTACGTCAGCGTCTAGTGCGCTAAACGTATTACGTATTGATAGTGACTTATCGAGGTAAGTGATCAGCACAATATATCTATGCTTGAGCCCTACTCGTGAGTAGGGCTTTTTTGTAGCAGAATAAAGGCATAGTAAGCACAAAATTAATTTCGTTTAATTTTCGACCAGCACTTGCATGTGCTCCAGCAACCTGTATAATGCGCTCCACTGGTTAAGCCAGTTGTGAACCAATGAGCGGCGAGGAGCTAGTAAATCCTTGTTGATTTATAAGGTAATGTATACTCTGCTTATGTTCGCAGTTAATAATTTTTGATATATAATATCTTTTTTTGTTAGCTGACAATGTGTCCAATCCGGACACTACGGTTTCACATAAATCAATCGGCATTCTCTCGCCCTATGCGAGCCAGAGTGGCGATATTGTTTGTGTAATTTTTAATAATTGGAGCTCTGTCTCATGCAGAACCAACGCATCCGTATCCGCCTTAAAGCGTTCGATTACAAACTAATCGATGCTTCTACTGCGGAAATCGTTGAAACAGCTAAGCGTACCGGCGCACAGGTTCGTGGTCCTATCCCACTACCTACTCGTAAAGAGCGTTTCACTGTTCTTATCTCTCCACACGTAAACAAAGATGCACGTGACCAGTACGAAATTCGTACTCACAAGCGTCTGATCGACATCGTAGAACCAACTGACAAGACTGTTGATGCTCTGATGCGTCTAGATCTTGCGGCTGGTGTTGATGTTCAAATCAGCCTAGGTTAAGGGAGTTAGAATAATGATTGGTCTAGTCGGACGTAAAGTGGGTATGACCCGCGTATTTACCGAAGAAGGCGTTTCTATCCCAGTAACTGTTGTGGAAGTTGAAGCGAACCGTGTGACTCAAGTTAAATCTCTTGATTCTGATGGTTACTCAGCAATCCAGATCACAGCTGGTGCTAAGAAAGCTAACCGCGTTACTAAACCAGAAGCTGGTCACTTTGCGAAAGCAAATGTTGAAGCTGGTCGCGGTCTTTGGGAATTCCGTTTAGAAAACGGCGAAGAGTTTGAAGTTGGTTCAGAACTAACTGTTGAACTTTTCAACGAAGTAAAAAAAGTAGACGTTACTGGTACATCTAAAGGTAAAGGCTTCCAAGGCGCAGTTAAGCGTTGGAACTTCCGTACTCAAGATATGACTCACGGTAACTCCTTGTCTCACCGTGCTCCTGGTTCTATCGGTCAATGTCAGACTCCAGGTCGCGTATTTAAAGGCAAGAAAATGGCAGGTCAAATGGGTGCTGAGCGTGTAACGACTCAAAACCTAGAGATCGTACGTGTTGACGCTGAGCGCAATCTGCTTCTTATCAAAGGTGCAGTACCAGGCTCAACTGGCGGTAACGTGATCGTGAAACCAGCTGTTAAAGCTAAAGCATAACGTCTAGGAGTAAGTAATGGAATTGATGGTTAAAGGTGCTAACGCACTAACTGTTTCCGAAACTACTTTCGGACGTGAGTTCAACGAAGCTCTTGTACACCAAGTAGTTGTTGCATATGCAGCAGGTGCTCGTCAAGGTACTCGTGCTCAAAAGACACGTTCAGAAGTTTCTGGCGGTGGCGCTAAGCCATGGCGTCAAAAAGGTACTGGCCGTGCTCGTGCTGGTACAATCCGTAGCCCAATCTGGCGTACAGGTGGTGTTACTTTTGCTGCGAAACCACAAGATCACAGCCAAAAAGTAAACAAAAAAATGTACCGTGGTGCTATGAAAGCAATTCTTTCTGAGCTAGTTCGTCAAGAGCGTCTAATCGTTGTTGAAGAATTCTCAGTAGAAGCACCAAAAACTAAAGAACTAGTAGCTAAGCTTAAAGAACTTGAGCTTAACGATGCACTTATCGTTACTGGTGAAGTAGACGAGAATCTATTCTTAGCTGCTCGTAACCTATACAAAGTTGACGTTCGTGACGCTTCTGGTATCGACCCAGTAAGCCTAATCGCGTTCGACAAAGTTGTAATGACTGCAGCTGCAGTTAAGCAAGTTGAGGAGATGCTAGGATGATCAAACAAGAGCGTCTACTAAAAGTTCTACGTGCTCCGCACATCTCTGAAAAAGCAACTATGGCTGCTGAAAACGGTAACACTATCGTATTCAAAGTAGCGATTGATGCGACTAAAAAAGAGATCAAAGCAGCTGTAGAAAAGCTATTTGAAGTTGAAGTTAAGTCTGTAAATACTCTTATCACTAAGGGTAAGACCAAACGTCAAGGTCTACGCCAAGGTCGCCGCAGCGACGTTAAAAAAGCGTACGTTACTTTGAAAGAAGGTCAAGATCTTGACTTTGTTGGCGGCGCGGAATAACAGGAGTAGTTGAAAAATGGCTATTGTTAAATGTAAGCCGACTTCGGCTGGTCGTCGTCACGTTGTTAAAATCGTAAACGCTGACCTATATAAAGGTAAGCCTTACGCACCACTTCTAGAGAAAAACTCTAAGAACGGTGGTCGTAACAACAACGGTCGTATTACTGTTCGTCACATCGGTGGCGGTCATAAGCAACACTACCGTGTGATTGACTTCAAACGTACTAAAGATGGTATCCCAGCTACAGTTGAGCGTATCGAATACGATCCAAACCGTAGTGCGAACATTGCTCTAGTACTATACAAAGACGGCGAACGTCGTTACATCATTGCACCTAAAGGTATCAAAGCTGGTGATCAAATCCAGTCTGGTGCTGACGCTGCAATCAAAGCGGGTAACGCACTACCTATGCGCAACATCCCAGTAGGTTCAACTGTACACAACGTTGAGCTTAAACCTGGTAAAGGCGCACAGCTAGCTCGTTCTGCTGGTGCATACGCACAAATCGTTGCTCGTGATGGTGCATACGTAACTATCCGTCTACGTTCTGGCGAAATGCGCAAAGTTCTTTCTGAAGGTCGTGCGACTATCGGTGAAGTTGGCAACCACGAACACATGCTTCGTGAGCTTGGTAAAGCAGGTGCAACTCGCTGGCGCGGTGTTCGTCCTACCGTTCGCGGTGTGGTAATGAACCCGGTTGACCACCCACACGGTGGTGGTGAAGGTCGTACTTCTGGTGGTCGTCACCCTGTATCTCCATGGGGCATGCCAACTAAAGGCTTCAAGACCCGTAAGAACAAACGCACTGACAAGTACATCGTACGTCGTCGTAATAAGTAATCTATTAAAGAGGATAAGCCATGCCACGTTCTCTCAAGAAAGGTCCATTTATTGACCTACACTTGCTGAAGAAGGTAGAGAAAGCGGTGGAAAGCGGAGACAAAAAGCCTATTAAGACTTGGTCCCGTCGTTCAATGATCATTCCTACAATGATCGGTTTGACCATCGCTGTCCATAATGGTCGTCAACACGTGCCAGTTTTCGTAACTGACGAGATGATCGGTCACAAACTGGGCGAATTCGCGCCTACACGTACTTACCGCGGTCATGCTGCGGATAAGAAAACTAAGAAGAAATAAGGAGTAGATGATGGAAGCTTTAGCTAAACATAACTTTGCTCGCATTTCTCCTCAGAAAGCTCGCTTAGTAGCAGATCTTATCCGTGGTAAAAGCGTAGACCAAGCTCTAGAAGTTCTAACTTTCAGCAACAAAAAAGCTGCTGAGCTAGTGAAGAAAGTTCTTGAGTCAGCTATCGCTAACGCGGAACACAACGAAGGTGCTGACATTGACGATCTACGTGTCGCTAAAATCTTCGTAGATGAGGGCCCTATCATGAAGCGTATTATGCCTCGTGCTAAAGGCCGTGCGGATCGTATCTTGAAGCGTTCAAGCCACATTACTGTGGTTGTCGCAGATCGCTAAGAGACTAGGAGAGTAAGCAATGGGTCAGAAAGTACATCCTAATGGTATTCGTCTTGGCATCGTTAAGCCTTGGAATGCTACATGGTTTGCTAACACCAACGAATTCGCTGACAACCTAGACGGCGACTTCAAGGTACGTCAATTCCTAAACAAGGAATTGGTAAAAGCGTCAGTATCACGCATCGTTATCGAACGTCCTGCGAAGAGCATCCGTGTGACTATTCACACTGCTCGCCCAGGTGTTGTTATCGGTAAGAAAGGTGAAGACGTTGAGAAGCTACGCGCAGCTGTAGCGAAAATTTCAGGTGTACCAGCACAAATCAACATCGCTGAAGTACGTAAACCTGAGCTAGACGGTCAATTAGTGGCTGATAGCATCGCGTCTCAGCTAGAGCGTCGTGTTATGTTCCGTCGTGCTATGAAGCGCGCGGTACAAAACGCAATGCGTCTAGGCGCTAAAGGTATCAAAGTTGAAGTAAGTGGTCGTCTAGGCGGCGCTGAAATCGCACGTACTGAGTGGTACCGTGAAGGCCGTGTGCCTCTACACACTCTTCGTGCTGACATTGATTACGCGACTTCTTCTGCTCACACTCAATACGGTGTGATTGGCGTTAAAGTTTGGATCTTCAAAGGTGAGATTCTAGGCGGTATGCCAGTTGCTGAACCTAAGAGTGAAAAGCCTAAGAAGCAGCGCAAAGGCCGTAAGTAAGGAGTCGACAGATGCTACAACCTAAACGTACTAAGTTCCGTAAGGTTCATACAGGTCGTAACCGTGGTCTAGCTAAAGGTACTGAAGTATCATTCGGTACTTTCGGTTTGAAAGCTGTAGGCCGTGGTCGTCTAACTGCTCGTCAAATCGAAGCGGCACGTCGTGCTATGACACGTCACATTAAGCGTCAAGGTCAAATCTGGATCCGTGTTTTCCCAGACAAACCTATCACAGAAAAACCACTTGAAGTTCGTCAAGGTAAGGGTAAAGGTAACGTTGAGTACTGGGTAGCCCAAATCCAACCTGGTAAGGTTATGTACGAAGTTGATGGTGTACCTGAAGAATTGGCTCGTGAAGCGTTCCGTCTAGCGGCACGTAAACTGCCATTCAAGACTACATTTGTAACTAAGCAGGTGATGTGATGAAAGCACTAGATCTACGCGAAAAGAGCGTTGAAGAGCTTAATGCTGAGCTATTGAATTTGTTGAAAGAACAGTTCAACTTGCGTATGCAAGCTGCAACTGGTCAACTACAGCAAACTCATACTCTGAAAGCTGTACGCCGTGATATCGCACGTGTGAAAACTGTTTTGACTGAGAAGGCAGGCGCATAATGAGCGACAAAATCCGTACCCAGCAAGGTCGTGTTATCAGCAACAAAATGGACAAGTCTATTGTTGTTGCTATCGAACGTTTCGTAAAACACCCAATTTACGGCAAGTTCGTTAAACGTACGACTAAACTGCACGCACACGACGAAAACAACGAATGTGGCCAAGGCGACGTAGTTGAAATTCAAGAGTGTCGTCCACTGTCTAAGACTAAATCTTGGACATTGGTAAAAGTTTTGGAAAAAGCGAAAATCTAATTTTCCTTTTCTAAAAACAAAAGCGGCTCCGGAATTTTTTGGAGCCGCTTGTTTTTTGACTACCCTTTCTAAAAAAAGGGTGGTACAATTCGCGTCCCTTTTAAAGAGGCAGCCCGACCCGAGAGGGTCTAGTTTTTTTATATTTAGCGGAGCACTAACATGATCCAAATGCAAAGTATGCTGGACGCAGCTGATAACTCAGGCGCTCGCAGCGTAATGTGTATTAAGGTTCTGGGTGGCTCTCACCGCCGTTACGCTCATGTGGGCGACATCATTAAAGTTACTGTTAAGGAAGCAATTCCTCGCGGTAAAGTTAAAAAAGGTGATGTAATGAAGGCGGTTGTAGTGCGCACCCGTAAAGGCGTACGTCGTCAGGACGGTTCTGTCATTCGCTTCGACCGTAATGCTTGCGTATTGTTGAATAACAACACTGAGCAACCAATCGGTACACGTATCTTTGGTCCAGTGACTCGTGAACTTCGTAATGCGAAATTCATGAAGATTGTATCACTGGCTCCAGAAGTTCTGTAAGGAGCGGCAAACAATGGCAGCTAAAATCCGTCGTAACGACGAAGTAATCGTTCTTGCTGGTAAAGACAAAGGCAAGAAAGGTAAAGTAACTAAGGTCCTAACAACTGGTAAAGTTATCGTTGAAGGTATCAACCTAGTTAAGAAACATCAAAAACCTGTTCCAGCTCTTGGTACTCAAGGTGGTATCGTTGAGCAAGAAGCAGCGATTGATGCATCTAACGTGGCTATCTTTAACGCAGCTACTGGTAAAGCGGACCGTATCGGTTTCCGTTTTGAAGAAGGCAAAAAAGTGCGTTTCTTCAAGTCAAACGGCGAAACAATTAAGTAATTTGGAGTTCTACTATGGCGAAACTGCATGATTACTACAAGTCGTCTGTAGTCGCTGATCTGACCAAACAGTTCAGCTACACAAGCGTCATGCAAGTCCCTAGAATTGAGAAAATCACCCTCAATATGGGCGTTGGTGAAGCAATCAACGATAAGAAACTATTAGAAAACGCAGCAGCTGATATGGCTACGATCTCTGGTCAAAAACCACTGATCACTAAAGCTCGTAAATCTGTTGCAGGTTTCAAAATTCGTGAAGGCTACCCAATTGGTTGTAAAGTAACCTTGCGTGGCGAACGCATGTGGGATTTCTTCGAGCGTTTAATCTCGATTGCACTTCCACGTGTACGTGACTTCCGCGGTGTTAGCGCAAAATCTTTTGATGGACGCGGTAACTACAGCATGGGCGTTCGCGAGCAAATCATCTTCCCGGAAATCGACTACGATAAAGTCGATCGCGTGCGCGGTCTTGATATCACTATCACGACTACTGCAAGCACCGATGAGGAAGGCCGTGCTCTGCTGGCTGCCTTTAACTTCCCATTCCGTAAGTAAGGTGAAGGGTTACTGTTATGGCTAAACAATCAATGAAGGCACGTGAAGATAAACGTGCGAAGCTAGTAGCTAAGTATGCTGAAAAGCGTGCAGCGCTAAAAGCAACAATCAGCGATGTAAACGCATCTGAAGAAGAACGTTGGGCAGCAGTTCTTAAACTGCAAGCTCTTCCACGTGATTCAAGTGCATCACGTCAGCGCAACCGTTGTAACCAAACTGGTCGTCCACACGGTTACCTACGTAAATTCGGTCTGAGCCGTATCAAAGTTCGTGAAGCTTGCATGAAAGGCGAGATTCCTGGACTTCGTAAGGCTAGCTGGTAATTGCCACTTAATCATTTGGAGTAAAGTTTATGAGCATGCAAGATCCGATTTCGGATATGCTGACCCGTATTCGTAACGGTCAGGCAGCAAACAAAGTTGCTGTTAAAATGCCTTCTTCAAAGCTTAAAGTTGCAATTGCTGCACTACTTAAAGCTGAAGGTTACATCGTTGACTTCGCTGTAAACAGCGAAGCAAAACCTGAGCTAGAAGTTACTCTTAAGTACTTCCAAGCGAAACCAGTAATCGAGCAAATCCAACGTGTTTCACGTCCTGGTCTGCGCGTCTACAAGAAAAAAGACGAGCTACCATCAGTGATGGGCGGTCTGGGTGTTGCTGTTGTTTCCACTTCCAAGGGTCTGATGTCAGACCGTGCAGCTCGCAAAGCGGGTCTTGGCGGTGAAATCATTTGCTACGTAGCTTAATTTAAGGAGTAGGATATGTCTCGTGTTGCTAAAGCACCTGTCGCTATTCCAGCTGGCGTAGAGGTGAAATTAAACGGCCAAGAGATCACTGTAAAAGGTGCTAAAGGTGAATTAACTCGTGCATTCAACAACGCTGTTGTTATTGCTCAAGAAGAAAACCACCTAACTTTCGGTCCACGCGAAGGTGTTGCAAACGCTTGGGCACAAGCAGGTACTGCTCGTGCACTAGTTAACAACATGGTTATCGGCGTTACTGAAGGCTTCTCTAAGAAATTAGTTCTTAAAGGTGTTGGTTACCGTGCTGCTGTTAAAGGCAACGCTGTAGCTCTAACTCTAGGCTTCTCGCACCCTGTTGAGCATGAATTGCCAGCAGGTATTAAGGCTGAGTGTCCAACTCAAACTGACATCGTAATTTCTGGTTGTTCTAAGGAATTAGTTGGTCAAGTTGCTTCGGATATTCGTTCTTACCGTGAACCTGAACCTTATAAAGGTAAAGGTGTTCGTTACGCAGATGAAAATGTGCGTACTAAAGAAGCTAAGAAGAAGTAAGGTAACGCTATGGATAAGAAAGCATCTCGCATCCGTCGTGCCACTCGCGCACGTCGTAAGATTGCAGAACTGGGTGCAACTCGCCTAGTAGTACACCGTACTCCTCGTCACGTGTACGCACAGGTGATTGCAGCTAATGGCTCTGAGGTTATCGCAGCAGCTTCTACTGTAGAAAAAGCGATCCGTGAGCAGGTTAAAAACACCGGTAACATCGATGCTGCTAAAGCAGTAGGTAAAGCTATTGCTGAGCGTGCGCTTGAAAAAGGCGTAACTGCAGTTGCATTTGATCGTTCTGGTTTCCAATACCACGGTCGAGTAGCGGCGCTAGCAGATACTGCTCGCGAAGCTGGTCTGAAATTCTAAGGTAGGGTTGGAAGATGGCTAAAGAACAACAACAAGCTAATGATTTGCAAGAAAAGCTAATCGCAGTTAACCGTGTTTCTAAGACGGTTAAAGGTGGTCGAATCATGAGCTTCACTGCACTAACAGTAGTTGGTGACGGTAACGGTCGTGTAGGTTTCGGTTACGGCAAAGCTCGTGAAGTACCTGCAGCGATTCAAAAAGCAATGGAAAAAGCGCGTCGTAACATGACTACTATCGCGCTTAACGAAGGCACTCTTCACCACGCAGTGAAAGGTCGCCATTCGGGCTCTAAAGTTTACATGCAGCCAGCATCAGAAGGTACAGGTGTTATCGCAGGTGGTGCGATGCGTGCAGTACTAGAAGTTGCCGGTGTACACAACGTACTATCTAAAGCATACGGTTCTACGAACCCTATCAACATCGTTCGTGCTACGATCGATGCACTAGGTAGCATGAAGTCACCAGAAATGGTTGCTGCTAAACGTGGTCTAACTGTTGAATCTATTTCGGAGTAAGAACACCATGGCAACTATTAAAGTAACTCAAACTAAAAGCTCAATTGGTCGCCTACCTAAGCATAAAGCTACTTTGCGTGGTCTAGGCCTTCGTCGCATCAACCATACAGTTGAACTTGAAGATACACCGTGTGTACGCGGTATGATCAACAAGGTTAACTACATGGTTAAAGTTGAGGAGTAATCAGAATGCGTTTGAATACTCTATCACCGGCTGCGGGTTCTAAACCTTCTAAGAAGCGTTTAGGTCGTGGTATCGGTTCTGGCCTTGGTAAAACAGGTGGCCGTGGTCACAAAGGTCAAAAGTCACGTTCTGGCGGTAAAGTTCGTCCAGGTTTCGAAGGCGGTCAAATGCCATTGAAACAACGTCTACCTAAATTCGGTTTCACTTCTCGTAAGAGCTTAGTGTCTGCTGAAGTTCGTCTAGGTGAGCTAGCGAAAGTGACTGGTGACGTAGTTGATCTAAACAGCCTTAAAGCAGCTAACGTTGTTGCTAAGAACATCGAAAATGTTAAAGTTGTTCTATCTGGCGAGATCAGCAAAGCTGTGACTGTTAAAGGTCTACGCGTGACTAAAGGCGCTAAAGCTGCAATCGAAGCTGCAGGCGGTAAAATCGAGGAATAATCTCGAGGATTGAGGTACAGATGGCTAAGAAACCAGGACAAGATTTTCGTAGTGCTCAGGGCGGCTTAAGTGAGCTGAAGTCGCGCTTATTATTCGTAGTGGGTGCACTTTTAGTATTCCGAGCTGGCTCTTTTGTGCCGATTCCTGGTATTGATGCTGCTGTACTCGCCGATTTGTTCGAACAGCAAAAAGGCACCATCATTGAGATGTTTAACATGTTCTCTGGTGGTGCACTTTCGCGTGCATCTATATTCGCATTGGGCATCATGCCGTATATTTCGGCGTCAATTGTTGTCCAATTGTTGACTGTAGTTCATCCAGCGTTAGCGGAACTCAAAAAAGAGGGTGAAGCAGGCCGTCGGAAGATCAGCCAATATACGCGTTACGGCACGCTTGTACTTGCAATTTTCCAAGCTATTGGTATCGCAACTGGCCTACCAAATATGGTCTCTAATCTGGTCGTTATCGACCAAACCATGTTTACGCTAATTGCCACCGTAAGTTTAGTAACTGGTACCATGTTCTTAATGTGGTTAGGTGAACAAATTACAGAGCGAGGAATAGGTAATGGTATTTCATTGCTTATTTTTGCAGGTATTGTTGCTGGGTTGCCTAAGGCAATCGGACAAACTATCGAGCAAGCGCGTCAAGGTGAACTGCATGTACTTCTTCTACTGCTAATTGCAGTAATTGCTTTTGCAGTTATTTACTTCGTTGTTTTCATGGAACGTGGTCAACGTCGAATCGTCGTTAACTATGCGAAACGTCAGCAAGGTCGTAAGGTTTTTGCAGCGCAGAGCACACACTTGCCATTAAAAGTAAATATGGCCGGTGTAATCCCTGCGATTTTTGCATCAAGTATTATCCTTTTCCCTGGGACTTTGGCTCAGTGGTTTGGTAAAAGCGGTAATCCGGCATTTAGCTGGTTAACAGATGTGTCTTTGGCGTTAAGCCCTGGCCAACCGCTCTATGTAATACTTTATGCAGTAGCAATTATTTTCTTCTGTTTCTTCTATACTGCGTTGGTATTTAACCCACGTGAAACAGCGGATAACTTGAAGAAGTCCGGTGCGTTCGTACCCGGTATCCGCCCAGGTGAGCAGACAGCGAAATATATCGATAAAGTGATGACGCGCCTAACATTAGCTGGTGCACTGTACATTACCTTTATCTGTCTGATCCCTCAGTTCATGATGTCAGCGTGGAACGTACGTTTCTACTTTGGCGGTACGTCGCTACTTATCGTAGTGGTTGTGATCATGGACTTTATGGCACAGGTACAGACACATATGATGTCTCATCAATATGAGTCTGTGTTGAAAAAAGCTAATCTGAAAGGCTACGGTCGTTAATCGACTTTATTGCCCCCCAGATTACATTTACGGAGTTTAGCAATGAAAGTTCGTGCTTCCGTTAAAAAAATCTGCCGTAACTGTAAAATCATCAAGCGCAACGGTGTTGTGCGAGTAATTTGCAGTGAGCCTAAGCACAAGCAGCGCCAAGGCTAATTAGCAGAAATTTTTACTTGAAAAATAAGGTAGTGTCGAGTATAGTCCTCGGCCTACCTTTTGCGTGCAAAAGAAGTAGTATACCGCAGCGTATCCTCAACGGGCTCTGCTGCGGGTAATTCTTTATATAGAGTACTAGGAGTGAATAGTGGCCCGTATAGCAGGCATTAACATTCCTGATCAAAAACATGCTGTGATTGCATTAACTTCAATCTACGGCATCGGTAAGACTCGCTCTCAAGCTATCCTAGCTGAAGTGGGTGTTGCTGAAAATGTTAAGATCAGTGAACTAACTGAAGAGCAGATCAATCTACTGCGTGATGGTGTAGCTAAGTACACTGTAGAGGGTGATCTACGTCGTGAAGTTTCCATGAACATCAAGCGTCTTATGGACCTTGGCTGTTACCGTGGTCTTCGTCATCGTCGCAGTCTACCACTACGTGGACAGCGTACTAAAACCAACGCACGTACTCGTAAGGGTCCGCGCAAGCCGATCAAGAAATAGTCGGGAAGGGTAGAGTACAATGGCAAAACAACCAACTCGCGCACGTAAACGCGTTCGCAAGCAAATTGCTGATGGCGTAGCGCATATCCACGCATCTTTCAACAACACAATCGTAACCATTTCTGACCGTCAAGGTAACGCTCTTGCATGGGCAACTGCAGGTGGTTCAGGTTTCCGCGGTTCTCGTAAATCAACTCCGTTCGCTGCACAGGTTGCTGCAGAACGTTGTGCTGAAATGGCTAAAGAATACGGCCTGAAGAACTTGGAAGTTATGGTTAAGGGTCCTGGTCCAGGTCGTGAATCTACTGTTCGCGCACTGAACGCAGCTGGTTTCCGTATCACTAACATTGTTGATGCGACTCCAATCCCTCATAACGGTTGTCGTCCACCTAAGAAACGTCGCGTATAACGTTTTTTAGAATACTGGAGAAAGATCATGGCAAGATATTTGGGTCCTAAGCTTAAGCTTAGCCGTCGTGAAGGTACTGACTTGTTCCTTAAGTCAGGTATTCGCGCGGTAGATACCAAGTGTAAAATTGATAACGCACCAGGTGTACACGGCGCTCGTCGCGGTCGTCTATCTGAGTATGGCGTTCAGCTTCGTGAGAAGCAAAAAGTTCGTCGTATGTACGGCGTTCTGGAAAAACAATTCCGTAACTACTACAAAGAAGCAGCTCGCCTTAAAGGTAACACTGGTGAGAACCTACTTCAGCTTCTAGAAGGTCGTCTAGATAACGTAGTTTACCGCATGGGTTTTGGCGCAACTCGCGCAGAAGCTCGTCAGCTAGTTAGCCACAAAGCTATCCTAGTTAACGGTAAAGTTGTAAACGTTCCTTCTTTCAAAGTTGCGGCTAGCGACGTTGTTGCAATTCGCGAGAAAGCTCAAAAGCAAACTCGTATTAAAGCAGCTCTAGAAGTTGCAGAACAACGCGAAAAACCAACTTGGATTGAAGTAGATGCTGGCAAGATGGAAGGTACATTCAAGCGTTTGCCTGAACGTTCAGATCTATCAGCTGACATCAACGAACAATTGATCGTCGAGCTTTACTCTAAGTAAGGTTTAAACTAAAGAGAGGACACAATGCAGGGTTCTGTAACAGAATTTCTTAAGCCACGTCTTGTTGATATCGAACAGATCAGCACGACACACGCAAAAGTAACTCTTGAGCCGTTAGAGCGTGGTTTCGGCCATACTCTGGGTAATGCACTTCGCCGTATTCTTCTATCTTCTATGCCTGGCTGTGCAGTCACGGAAGTAGAGATTGAAGGCGTACTTCACGAATACAGCACCAAAGAGGGTGTACAGGAAGATATCCTTGAGATTCTTCTTAACCTGAAAGGCTTAGCAGTTCGCGTTGCTGACGGCAAAGATGAAGTGTTCATTACACTAAACAAATCAGGCTCGGGCCCTGTGGTTGCAGGTGACATCACCCATGACGGTGATGTGGAGATCGTAAACCCTGAGCACGTTATTTGTCATCTAACCGATGATAACGCTGAGATCGCTATGCGCATCAAAGTTCAACGTGGTCGCGGTTATGTTCCGGCATCCGCTCGTATCCATACTGAAGAAGATGAGCGTCCTATCGGTCGCCTGCTTGTAGATGCAATCTACAGCCCAGTAGACAAAATTGCCTACTCTGTGGCTGCAGCTCGTGTTGAGCAGCGTACTGACTTGGATAAGCTTGTTATCGATATGGAAACGAATGGTACTTTAGAACCTGAGGAAGCTATCCGTCGTGCAGCAACTATTCTTGCTGAACAATTGGATGCGTTCGTAGATCTTCGTGATGTACGTGTACCTGAGGAGAAAGAAGAGAAGCCTGAATTCGATCCTATCCTACTGCGTCCTGTAGACGATCTTGAACTAACAGTTCGCTCTGCTAACTGTCTAAAAGCAGAAGCGATTCACTACATCGGTGATCTTGTGCAACGTACCGAAGTTGAGCTTCTGAAAACGCCAAACTTAGGTAAAAAATCTCTTACCGAGATTAAAGACGTTCTTGCATCACGCGGTCTGTCTCTAGGCATGCGCCTAGAAAACTGGCCACCAGCGTCAATTGCAGAAGATTAATCGATACTAGTTAGAAGGATTAGGTCATGCGCCATCGTAAGAGTGGTCGTCAACTCAACCGCAACAGCTCACATCGTAAAGCGATGTTTAGCAACATGGCTAGCTCTCTGGTACGTCATGAAGTTATCAAGACAACTTTACCAAAAGCAAAAGAGCTACGTCGCGTCGTTGAGCCTTTGATTACACTAGCTAAGACTGACAGCGTTGCAAACCGTCGTCTAGCATTTGCTCGCACTCGTGATAACGAAGTTGTAGCAAAACTATTTAACGAACTAGGTCCACGTTTCGCAGCACGTCAAGGTGGCTACACTCGTATTCTTAAGTGTGGTTTCCGTGCAGGTGATAAAGCTCCAATGGCATACATTGAGCTTGTAGACCGCCCAGAAGCAGAAGCTGCTGCTGAGTAATATCAGTTCGTAGTTAAAAGAAGAGCCGAGCATTTATGCTCGGCTTTTTTATACCTAAAAACATTATTCCCTCCCAGTTATCTCTACAAATCTTTCTCTCTCATTTCTTCTTCTTTCTTTCTTTCTAATTTCTCTACTTAGTCTCATATCAATTATTTCGCGTTTTACCTCCTGCTTATCGAAAAATAAAAAAACGGCACTCAAAGAGCGCCGTTGCTATTAATTGACTGTGTTCTTTATGAACAAGAAGTAGAATTACAGGATATCTAGTAGTTCAACTTCGAATACAAGTGCTGCAAATGGAGGGATTGCTGCACCAGCACCGCGCTCGCCGTAAGCAAGATCGTGTGGTACGTACAGTTTCCATTTAGAGCCTACAGGCATTTTTTGTAGAGCTTCAACCCAGCCTTTGATTACGCCAGTTACAGGGAACTCAGCTGGTTGACCGCGACGTACTGAGCTATCGAATACAGTACCGTCAACGAGTTCACCGTGGTAGTGAACACGTACAGATTTGTCTGAAGTTGGGATTTCGCCATTGCCTTCAGTTAGTACTTCATATTGAAGACCAGACTCAAGAACGGTCACTTCTGGACGTAGTGCGTTGTCTTTAAGGAAAGTTTCGCCTTCAGATGCTGCTACTTTAGCGGCTTCTTGACGAACTTCTTCTGCACGTTGGTGCATTGCTTGTAGCGCTTGGTTGATTTCATCGATTTCAACAGCTGGTACGTCACCTGCAAGTGCAGTTGCGATACCGGCAGCGATTGCGTCAACGTTTAGGCCTTCTAGACCACTACCTGCAAGTTGTTGGCCCATTTGGATACCAATACCGTAGCTTGCTTTTTGCTCTACAGTTTCAAATTTCACTTCAGACATACAAGTCACTCTTTGTCTTGATGGATAAAGGCGAAAGCATAACAGGTTAACAGGTTGGATTAAACGGTTGGAGACAAAAGAGCATAGAAACCATCCAAGGTGTGACTTGCTTCCTGATCTGAATGTTTAAAAATACAAGATTTTGTCAAGGTTCAGAAGAAACCCTTCTTAGCTCTATACTCTCGCTGAATGAGTTTTTATACTTATAGCGCAAGCCTCTGATATTTCATTAATGTTATTTTAGGCTTCCACCAAGGACTCGGGCATTTTGCTAGACAAGTTTGTAAAGTCCTTTGGATTACACTTACTTGATCAACAGGCGGAACACCATGAATCGTCGTAAGAAGAAAAAGCAGGAAACTGATTACGTTGCATTTGTCTCTAAATGGGTTGGTAGCATTCAGTGGCGTAATTTTCCCGCAGCTGGTAAGGCGTGTTGGATGTTATTGCCCAAGCGCCATCGATTGTGGCTTAAAATACTTATTCCAGTTGTGCTCGTTATTGCTTTTATTCCGCTACCTAAACTTAACTCTACGCAGCAACCGTCTCAAGAACAGCGAATCAGTATTGATGTGAATACGGTGGGCTTAAGTGAGCAACTGAGTAGTGAGAATAGCGCGCCGAAATCTAAGCAATGGCATCAATATATCGTGCAAAAAGGAGATACACTAGCCGCTGTGTTCCGTAATAACGATCTCTCGATGGCGGATCTTGGCGCATTGGTTAAGATTGAAGGAAGCGATAAGCCACTTAGCCACATTAAACGTGGTCAGTTAGTCAGATATAAATTGAATAAGCAGGGCGAACTCGACATCTTACAGTTGGAAAAAAATGATAAATCTGTGATGTTTTTCCGCATGTCGAATGGCAGCTTTGGCCGGAGCAAATGATAGGGTATCGCATAGCTGTAAATAGTTAACCCAAAGGAATCGCTATCAATTCCTTTGGTTGTTTCTTTAGTTGGCTCTTTGCATTTCAATGTGGGGAATGCCATCGAGCATAAATGGTTCTGAATGTTTAACGAAGCCATGGTGCTCATAATATTTTTGTAAATGGGCCTGTGCTTCGATTTCTATGATTTGATTAGGCCAGTATTGGTTGCAGTGGTTAATTGCTTGCTCAAGTAGTTGGTTACCAAGGCCAGAACCTCTAGCGCTCTGCTTAGTGATGACGCGTCCTATGCTTAAGTGTTGAAGACTAATACCAGCAGGTAGTAGGCGCGAGTATGCAACCAGTTCATCATTCAGGTAGCCTAGGAGATGTTTAACGCCTGACTGATGGTCTTTATTATCCAATTCTTCATAGGGGCAATTTTGTTCCACGACAAAGACGTCGACACGCAGTTTTATGATTTCGTAGAGTTGGCGTGTTGATAGTTCATCAAAGCTGACACATTGCCAATTAATATCCATTTTTGCCTCTATTTAATTTTTATGATTTACGGTGAGAATCGTCAAGAAAAGCTTGTTTCATCTCTAATAGTGCTTGTTCATTTGTTCCTAAATAATCTGCCAGCCTTTTATTGCTGATCTGTTCTAGCAAATGAGGGAACTGTTGCTGGAATAGCTGATAGCGCTCTTGCGCACTATAAAAGAGTTGGAAGCGTTCTTTCTGTTCTTTCAACAGCCATTCCATCTCCAATAAGCGCATGTATAGCGGGTTTGTTTGCTCACGCCACTCTTGTAGTAAGTCGAGAGGAATCTGTACTACGCTAACATCGGTTAATGACTCAAGCAAATAAGGATTAGGTGCCTGAGTAATAAGGCTTTCAAAGCCTATAATCCAATCTTCTTCCCAAAAGAAACTTTTTCCAATTTCTTCCCCTGCTGCAGTCAGGTAGCTGGCATGACATAAACCCGATTGTAAAAAGTAAGCGTATTGCGGATTTTGTCCCTGATGGATAAAAACGTGACTAGTGGGCAACTCGATAAGAGAAGCGTGTTCACACAGTAAGGCAATATCATTGGCTGAAAATTGGTGTTGGCTTAAATAGTTTTTGAAGATGTTCAGGGACATACAATCTCCTTACTGGCTCTCGTTGTTTGCAGATTTACGCATAGGTTTACAACTTTTCATAGCAAATCAACATCACTATTTTCGTCAATCTAAGGTAAAAATAATTTTATTGACTAGGTAACCTGAGAAAAGTGCGGCTGTTTATCATACCCACATTTTATGTCGTGTTTGCTTGTAACCCTTGTGTAACAAAGTATTGACTGTATTTTTGATTAATCAATGCTTCAATCATGCCAATGCTATATCAATTTTTCGAATAAAAAATGAAATTTTAGAATTTCAGGTAATAACTTCCTCTGCTCATAATGCAACCCATGAATTGAGTAAAGGATGACAAAGATGGCAGACGTGATAGACGTATCCTCAATAGCTCGTAAATCCCCAAATTTAATGTCAGTTGAAAAACAGGCACTGACTAATGCTGTGACTCAGCTTTCTCGCAGCCAATTGCCTGCTGGTGAAGTGGCATTAATTGGTGCCGGTCCTGGTGACCCAGAGCTGTTAACTGTGAAAGCGTTAAACTTTCTGCAGCAAGCAGATGTTTTGCTTTACGACTATCTCGTATCAGAAGAAATCATGGCTTTGGTTCCAAGTGATGTCATCTTAGTTTGCGTAGGTAAACGTGCTGGTCATCACAGTGTTCCTCAAGAAAAAACTAACCAACTGCTCGTTGATTTTGCCAAACAAGGTCATCGTGTCGTACGCATTAAAGGTGGCGATCCCTTTATGTTTGGTCGTGGTGGTGAAGAGCTAGAAATATTGTTCGATGAAGGGATTCGCTTTCATGTCGTCCCTGGAATTACTGCCGCTGCGGGTGCTACTGCATATGCAGGTATCCCCCTCACTCATCGTGATTTTGCTCAGTCAGCGTTGTTTGTGACCGGACACCGAAAACAAGATGCTGATGATCTGGATTGGTCAACGCTGGCTAGAGGTCATCAAACACTGGTTATTTATATGGGGTTGATGAAATCCCAATTTATTGCTCAACAGCTTATTGCCCATGGTCGTCAAGCATCAACACCGATTGCCATTATTGAACGCGGTACTCAGGCAACACAGAAAGTATTCCGTGGTCAGTTAAACCAGTTAGCTGAGTTGGCAAAAGAGGCGCAATCACCGGCATTGATTGTCGTAGGTGAAGTGGTCTCATTGGCCGATAAGCTGCAATGGTTTGGCAGTGAGCAACAACCACATACTCAATTCCAATACGCTTAATATTCATATTGCAGAGTCACAAAGCTCAGTTTGAGAGAAAGCAAGCTAGCTTGTCGGCAAACTAAAAGGAAGCAATAAGATGGATCAACAACGCTTAACTCATTTGAAAAAACTTGAGGCTGAAAGCATCCATATCATCCGTGAAGTGGCGGCTGAATTTTCCAATCCTGTCATGATGTATTCGATTGGTAAAGATTCATCGGTCATGCTGCACTTAGCGCGTAAAGCGTTTTATCCGGGCAAAATTCCTTTCCCGTTGCTGCATGTCGATACCAATTGGAAGTTTAAAGAGATGATCAAGTTTCGTGATAATACCGCGAAAAAATTCGATCTCGATTTAATCGTGCATAAGAACCCAGAAGGTTTAGCGATGAATATCAGTCCTTTTGAAAATAGTTCAAAACATACTGATGTGATGAAAACTCAGGCACTGAAACAGGCACTGAACAAATATGGTTTTGATGCCGCCTTCGGTGGCGCTCGTCGCGATGAAGAAAAATCACGTGCGAAAGAGCGTGTTTACTCATTCCGTGACAAAAACCATACCTGGGATCCTAAGAACCAACGTCCAGAGCTTTGGCATACCTATAACGGCCAAATCAACAAAGGCGAGAGTATTCGTGTGTTCCCGCTATCTAACTGGACTGAGTTAGATATCTGGCAATACATCTACCTAGAAGGGATTGAAATCGTTCCTCTTTACTACTCAGCGGTGCGCCCAGTGGTTGAGCGTGATGGCATGATCATTATGAAAGATGATGATCGTCTGGAACTGCTTCCTGGTGAAGAGCTGCAGCATAAAAGTATTCGATTCCGTACGTTAGGTTGTTACCCATTAACTGGTGCAGTGGAGTCTGAAGCGCAAACTCTGCCAGAAATCATCGAAGAGATGCTGGTGACGACCTCAAGTGAACGTCAAGGCCGTGCGATCGACCACGATCAGTCCGGATCGATGGAAATGAAAAAACGTCAAGGTTACTTCTAAGGATCTAAGGAAAGAGTATGAATAATGCAGTTCAAGCTCAACTTGCTGAGCTAGGTATTGAAGGTTACCTCAATCAACACCAACACAAATCACTACTGCGCTTCCTTACTTGTGGATCCGTAGATGATGGTAAAAGTACCTTAATCGGCCGTTTGCTACACGATTCAAAACAAATTTATGAAGATCAACTGGCGGCTGTTCGTTCTGATAGTCAACGTGTTGGTACTACTGGTGAACGCCCAGACTTGGCTTTGCTTGTGGATGGTCTTCAAGCAGAACGTGAACAAGGCATCACCATTGATGTTGCTTACCGTTATTTCTCAACCAAGAAACGTAAGTTCATCATTGCTGATACTCCAGGACATGAGCAATACACTCGTAATATGGCAACTGGTGCATCAACTTGTGAAGTGGCAGTTATCTTGGTCGATGGTCGTAAAGGTGTATTGGATCAAACACGTCGTCACTCGTTTATTTCGAATCTACTGGGTATTAAACACTTTGTCGTTGCCGTAAATAAAATGGACTTGGTCGATTACTCACAAGATCGTTTTGAAGAAATCAAACAGCAGTATTTAGATTTCTCAGAACACTTACGTGGGGAAACAGATATTAAGATCATTCCGATCTCGGCTTTAGAAGGCGATAACGTGGTAGATCAAAGTCTGAATATGACTTGGTATCAAGGTCCAACCCTGCTGGAACTTCTTGAAGACGTAGATATAGATGCACCAAAAGGTAATGAAGATTTTCGTTTCCCTGTGCAGTATGTTAACCGTCCGAACCTCGATTTCCGTGGTTTTGCGGGCACTATCTCTGCTGGCACAGTCCACGTTGGCGATAAAATTAAGGCGCTACCGTCAGGTAAAGAATCAACGATTGAACGTATTGTTACCTTCGATGGAGACTTGCAATCGGCTCAAGCTGGTCTAGCTGTCACATTGACGCTAACGGATGAGATTGATATCAGTCGTGGCGACCTGATTGTGCCACAAAGCTCTGATGTTGCGCATACCAACCACTTGTTAGCCGATGTCGTTTGGATGACTGATCAACCGTTGGAAGCCAATCGTGATTACGACATTAAGATCGCTGGCAAGAAAACAGTAGGGCATGTAGAGAGTATTCGTCATCAATACGACATCAATACCCTTGAAACATCACCAACTCAGCAACTGCCTCTCAATGGCATTGGTTTGTGTGAATGGTCTTTCAATGAATCAGTTGCTCTTGATAAATACCAAGACTGTGCCGATACCGGTGGTTTTATCATTATTGACCGTCTGAGCAATGTGACCGTTGGTGCTGGGATGATTCGTGAAAGTCTACATAATGTGGCTGTTCAAGCAGATCAATTCAGCGCGTTTGAATTAGAACTTAATGCATTGGTTCGTAAGCATTTCCCTCATTGGGGTGCGAAAGATTTAAGCCAATTACTTAAGTAATCGTGTGAGGGAGGGAAGCTCTCCCTCCCTATTTAGGGATGATTATGTGGGAACAGGGGCTGGTATTAGCAATATTGCTTGCTGTTATAACGTGTTTATTGGTTACTCGACTCAAGCCTAGTATTGTGTTCGCTGGCGCTACTGTCATCGCCTATTTCTCCGGATTGATGGATGTTTCAGACTTAGCTGTCAATTTTACTAACTCATCATTAGTCACGTTAGTGTTACTGATCTTAGTGTCTGCAGCACTGGAAAAAACGCGACTGATTAGTTGGGTAAGTCGGAACATTTCCACCGGACACCTAGGTACTGTCATTGCCAAACTGGGCCTTTCTACGGCCTTTTTGTCTTCATTTACCAATAATACTGCGGTCGTTGTGTCATTGATTGGGGCTATTAAGCGTAATCAACAGCATGCGCCTTCTAAGTTGCTGATTCCATTATCATATGCAGCAATATTTGGTGGCACATTAACGCTAATAGGCACCTCAACTAATCTGATTATTAATAGCTTTGTTGAGGATGCAGGATTACCTGCATTAACGTTTTTTGCGCCTACCACTATTGGCTTAGCGGTAATGATAGTTGGCGTATTAATTCTTATCCCTTTGAGTTATTTATTGCCCAATACAGATGAACAAACTCAAGGTGGAGATTTACCTTACTTTTTAGAAGCGATTGTAGAAGATGATTCACCACTCATCGGTAAAAGCATTGCGCAAAATAATCTTCGTGAATTGCGTAAGTTGTATCTAGCTGAAGTGATTCGATCAGGGCACAGTTTACCTTCTGTCACCCCAGATTTTGTTCTCGAAGCCAATGATCACTTACTATTTTGTGGCGATGTTGAAAGTGTTTCTACTTTACAAGAGATTTCCGGTTTAACCCTGTTTGGGCAGAAAGAACTTAATGGGCAAAACTTTGTTGAAGTTGTTGTGAGTTCTTCAGCCAGTGTTTGTAATAAGACATTAAAATCGTCTCGATTTAGGGAACGTTTTGATGCGGTTGTTGTTGCCATTCGTCGCGGGCATGAGCGTCTGGATGGTGGGCTAGGCAATATCGTTTTAACTGCTGGCGATACGTTAGTACTGGTGCCGGGTAAGCAATTTGAATCACAACGTGATGAGCACAGTCGTGAATTTGTATTGATTAACGATTTGGATACTAGCGCCAAACTGGATAGTCAGAAATCTTGGTTAGTATTGTTGGGATTTATAGCGGTGATTGCTGGTGCGTTACTTCATTTATGTCCAATAATTAAAGGCTTGGCGGGATACCTTATCCTGTTATTAGCCACAGGAATCTTGACGATTAGTGATTTGCGTCGCCGGTTTCCTGTCGACATTATTATGATTGTTGGTTCTGCACTCTCTATCGCTCAATTGATGATAAGTACTGGCTTGTCGCAAAAAATGGGGGCGATGTTTATCCATGCGTTTAATGGATGGGGGGCATTTGGAGCCATGGTCGCAACCTATTTGGTCACGTTAGTGCTCACCGAATTAGTTACCAATAATGCCGCCGCAGCACTGGCTTTTCCCATTGGATATAGCATGGCTGTCGGGTATGGGGTGGATCCCATGCCATTTATTATGGCTGTGCTGTTTGGGGCGAGCGCCAGTTTTATATCTCCTTATGGTTATCAAACTAATTTATTGGTCTACAACGTAGGGAATTACAAACTACGTGATTATGTACGCATTGGTATTCCGATTTCTTTGGTTTATTCGACCTTAGTTATCACATTAATTCCGGTATTTTTTCCATTTTAAGTTAATGAGCCAATGGTGTGGCTCATTAACAATAATCTGTAGAAGGATGAGACTATGAGCTCAGCACCTAAAGTGAAAGATGACAATATCGTGTGGCATCAACATGCGGTGGATAAGCACTTACGAGCCGAGTTAAAACAGCAAAAGCCTGCCGTACTGTGGTTTACTGGCCTATCCGGTGCAGGAAAATCGACGATTGCTGGCGCGTTAGAAACCCGTTTAGCTCAGTTAGGTTTTCACACCTATTTACTTGATGGCGATAACGTTCGCCATGGTTTATGCAGTGATTTGGGATTTTCTGAACAAGACCGCCGAGAAAACATTCGTCGTATTGGTGAGTTAGCAAAATTAATGGCAGATGCCGGGTTAATTGTTTTAACCGCTTTTATCTCACCGCATCGAGCTGAGCGTCAAATGGTTCGTGATCTATTGCCCGAAGGTGAGTTTATCGAAGTCTTTGTTAATACGTCACTTGATGTGTGTGAATCACGCGATCCAAAAGGTTTATACAAAAAGGCTCGTGCAGGTGAAATTGCTAATTTCACCGGAATCGATTCTACTTATGAAGCACCAGAGAGCCCTGAGATTGACTTACCCGCGGGTGAAGCATCCATTAATGAGCTAGTGGATTTGTGTCTTGAAGCGTTAAGGCAGAGAACAATTATCACCTAATCATAATATGTTACTGTTGTTGCAAAAATCAGGTAATCACCTGATTTTTGTTTTTTAGACTTCATGATGGAAAGTGCTGGTCACTTCACTCTGAATGGTAAATTTTTGACTAAGTAAAGCGACTAACTGGTCGTAATACGACATGTTCGGTTTATTACCTAATAGTCGACAAAGCTCATTCCCTGTAGGACTGAAACGATAATAAAGCAAGCGTATACCTTTTCCCGATGGCTGCAATGCGAGGTTCTTTCCTTGATAAGCCAAACTCAATGGTGGATCCATTTCTATTTCCCCTGATTCTAATTCTGTGGCGTGCAGTAGACCTAGTTCAATCAGGACCAATAGGCTTGAGTAAGGGAGATTGAAGTTACCAATATTGACGGTTACGGTCGAATCCCGTTTACCTAACCGGAATATACTGCCATTTTGCGCTCGTACACCAAAAAGAAGTTTAAGGCTATGATCGCTGCCAAAACTACACGAAAGTGCTGCAGCGCGCTGAAGGATCTGTGCTTCTTTCGGCGTCATGTCCTGTAATATTTTCAGTGCTTTCATTGAAGTAAAGCCCGGATTAGTCACTTCTCGTTTCAATACCTGAGCCCACAGTCGTTGCATTGAGGAGTTGTGAATATCTTGGGCCATGTCAAAAAAGCGATGCAACCAATCTTGATCAGGATCGCCAGCCGTTTCGTTGTGACAAGAGACATGTGCCAATTTAATGATCTTTTCTAAATTACGCTGCCTTTCTTCACGGCGTTTTCTTTCCCGTTTTATCGCTCTTTCATAAGGCGTGTGTTTAGGCTTTTCGTCTTGTAATAGCGCGTCTAAGCCTTGCTGATGCGCAATATTCAGAATACGGCTTGCACTGTCTTTCACATAGGTACTTTTCTTTTCATTACCTGAGTGATTGGCGCTTTCCTCATGTTCGATAACGACTGGATTTTTCGGCGTTGACATGGTGTTCCTGAAACGGTGAAAAAAGGTTCATAGAGTAAAATGTACCCGTTTATTGCTAGATGAGCTAGTAAAAGTCTGGAGTAGAGTGCACAAATTTGCGCTACCTAATATGCTAATAATTTGTTAAAATTGTTGCCTATCTCAGAGGTGTGTAAATGAAAAACCAGAAAACATTGAGATTTAAGAGGCACCTAGTCATTGGCGTAATCATCGCAGCTTATGTTGCTCTTTTAATTTACTTATCCAGCTATCTCGATTAATACCAATCTTTTTTCTCCAGTAATTGCGCAATATTGGTTCACTAGTTTCACAGTCATTTTTACTGCGCTGATTGGTATTAATCGTAGGTTAAATCAAAATGCTAACTCTAGTTAATCGAGGTTTCTTCTTCGCCATCTTCATAAATAGAGATTGTTGTTCCTTCCAATGTATAACCTGTCTGGCCAAGTTCTAAGTCAGTCGATTCTGTTTTGAGTTTTCCCGTCACATAAACGACATCCCACAACTCTTGAACTGCTGCTCCTTGCGGAAATTTTACATAAATAATTTGGTTGGGCGGTGGTGGTGGCACATGGATACAAGCACCAAAGTAAGGCACCAGCAAAAACTCGGTAATTTGATTTTCATCTCCCTCTAACGGAATGACAAATCCGGGGATTTTCACCACGCTGCCATTTAATTCTTTGCGAACTCCGCCCAATTTAGATTGAGCCGCAGGCGCATTTCCGTTGTGGTTTGTTACTGGCATGCCTTGTTTATCGAAGAGTGCTCGCTCACTTTGAGGAATTAAATCTATCCAATCTAGAGTAAGCGCATCTTCGGCATACGCACAGCTCGGAAGCCATATAAGGCAAAGTAAGACTCGTATAAAAAGCGATTTGGTCATTCTGTTTCCTATAATCTGATGGTCATGCCATCACTGAGAGATTGACGATAAGCTCGCAGAGCTGGAATAACACCAATGATGATTCCTGCGAGTTGAATATAAGCGATAAGGTGCCACTCGTAGTTGCTGATGCCTGTAAAATCGATCACGATGCCGTAGCTTTGTTCTATGAGCGGACTGACGATGGTTAACAGTGCATAGAGGAGTAATAATCCCAGCAGAATTCCGGTAAAAGTGAGCAGGCTTGCTTCACTGATTAGCAGGGCAAAAATATGGTTTGGCCTTGCTCCCATCGCTCGCAGTATTGCCATCTCACGTCGTCTTTCTTGCAAGCTCGTCAGCAAGCTACTTAACATTCCGAGTAAGCCCGCAATAACGACAAAGGCGGATATTGTTGTTAGGGCTTGTTCTGCAACAGACATCATGCTCCATAGTTCGTGTAACGCAACGCCGGGCATGATTGCACTCAATGGTTCTTGTCGATAATTATTAACGGTTCTCTGTAAAGCGAAGGTCTGAATTTTTGATTTCAAACCGATTAGCATGGCTGTGATTTGTTGTGGTGCGAAACTATGCTGTTTGAGGGTATTTGCACTCGGTGTTGCGCCAATATGCGCTCCTGATTCCCACCCCACATGAATGGCTTTAATAGCCGGTAATGACACATGGACGGTTTTATCTACCGGAGTTCCGGTTGGCTTCAATATCCCGACCACAGTAAAAGGTAAGTTGTCGTGACGGCTAAAACCCACATCACTTATGCCATGCGCGATAATAATTTTACTGCCTATTTGATAGCCGAGCTTTTTAGCAACGTCTGAGCCGATAACCGCGTCAAATAGCCCTTTAAATGGTTTACCTGCTTGAAAAGTTAGTGGTTGCTTACGTCCATAGCGATAATGCGTAAAATAATCTTGATTGGTTCCCATTACCCGGAAGCCTCGGTGAGAATCGCCCAAAGAGATAGGAATAGCCCAGCTTACCGCTTTGTGGTGAGCAAATTTTTGGAAGCTTTGCCAATCAATGTTATTGGTCGCATTACCGATACGAAAGACGGAGTAGAGCAGTAGATTGACCTGACCTGAGCGAGCGCCAATGATAAGGTCTGTGCCTGAAATCGTATTTGCAAAACTCGCTTTAGCTTGAGTTCGTATTCGTTCTACTCCCAGCAATAAGACGACAGATATTGCGACCGTTAGAACAACAAGTAGTGCCGTCGTTTTGCGGTTTAAGACACTCTTCCACGCTAAATTAAAGATAACTCTCATTGTGTTCCTCCTGCTCGATTTAAATCAGGTAAGTACACACTTCGGTTAAATCGCTTTTCTAACGTAGGATCATGACTGACAAAAATAAGTGTTGAGTTCGCTCGGTCAGATTCATCTAGCAGGAGGTCAATAAAAGTACTGCGCGTATCGAAATCAAGAGCCGATGTCGGTTCATCAGCAATAATCAAACTAGGTTCTCCAATCACGGCTCGCGCGGCAGCAACCCGTTGTTGTTGGCCGATACTGAGCTCAATGACCGGTTTGTTTAATAATGATTCCGGTATTTTCAATCTAGAGAGTAGTTGGTATGCACTGCGCTCTGGGGATTGTTTTAATCTGGCTTTGCGTTGTGATGACAATTGGCAAGGTAAGGTGACATTTTCGATCACTGAAAGATAAGGCTGTAAGTTAAATTGCTGAAAAATATACCCGATGTTATCGGCTCTAAATTTATCTCGTTGGCTGGCTCGTAGCTGTGTTAATTCCTGCTGTAACACGTTTACTGTTCCCTGAGTCGCTTGAGTAATTCCGGTCAGCAACCCAAGTAACGTTGATTTACCACAACCACTTGGCCCTTTTATAAATAAGTGCTCACCAGCTGCTACTGACAAAGTCTCAATCTCTAATGTATTACGGGAAGCTTTTGGCCATTGAAAATGAACGCTGTTTAGTTCAATGACTGGCGATGAGTTTACAGTTTGTTCGACGCTCATCATAAATCCTTCTATCCATAGGAGGTAAGTGGGCACTTACCTCCTAAAGTCACTTATAGAGATATAATGTGACGTTCTGGTGTGAGTTCTAGTGAGGTTTGTCGCTTGTCAGTGAACACGTTGACGTCCAACTCTTGAGTGCTGGAAAAGTGCTTAAACCAATGTGTTTCGAGTGTATTCAATTGTTCAATGTGGTCACAACGGAACTGATATTGTGCATTGAAAGCCCCATGTTCATGATGTTCTTCTTCGTGCTCATGGTGCTGGCTATGCTCTTCATGCTCATGCTCATGCTCATGCTCATGCTCATGCTCATGCTCGTCATGGTCGTGATCTTCATCGCCAACACTGGTCGTGACCAATACGTCGATACTTTTACAGCCGGCGGCATGGCTTAAGGAAAACAACTGCCCAGAGTCGTTTAATAGCGCTAGCGCTTGTTCAATCTTTTTATGTTGTTCTGCATTGGTCGGCTCATGTTCAAAGCCAACGACATCGACGCCAGGGGCATCGATTTCGATTAATAGGTCTTGACCATCCTGAGCAATATTTAATTCGACATGCCCATGTACATGCGCTTCATGTTGGGTAAATTCTTCATTTGCCATAGCGGTAGAGGCTAGGGCTGCAGATAGCGTTAAGCTTAATAGTGATTTGGTAAACATCGACAACTCCAAATAATAAAAATAGTAGTGAATTTAAATTGGAGAGTTGTAAGGTGGTGAGCGAGCCTGACGAGTAATGGCGATAAAACGCAAGGGTAAGTCACGCTCTAAAGGTGAGTTTATCGTGTGAGGTTGCCAAATCGGCAGAGCTGGAACGTGGGGAAGTAGCGCAGTATTTACATGGTGGTAATGTTGACACATATGATGGTGATGTGACACATCATAATCTGTTTCATGGGCTACGAAAGCCACGCTCATCCATAGAACACAAATCGCCATTGCCAACGATGCTAATGACTTCAGACTTATTGTGGTGAATGGTGCAACAGTTAGCCTCATTGGTTACCAAAATTTAAACACTGCGAGTAAGTATGTTATAGCATAACAAAGTGGCAATAAGGCTAGCTAAGATTAATTGATACTATTAATAAATTGTTACGAATGAAGCTCAACTTGGACTAAATGAAGAACATGCTCTATTTCATCTTGAGAGAGTTTGCCTTCGTGTGTGTATAAAATTTTGCCATTCTTATCTTGAACAATAATGGCAGAACTTTCGGGCTTTAAGTGCCATCGAGCGGCGACTTGACCATTTTCATCAAGCACGATTGATGACCACGGGTACTCTTTCTTCGCACTAATCGCTGAAGATTTTACAAAAGAGCCTGTTCCCCAAATCGAGTCATCTTGATTAACGATCGTGGTTGTTTGATAACGATTGGAGTCGAATTCTGCTTTAGTAATGGCCTGCATCAATCGGGCATTCATTGCTTTGGCACTGCTTCGCCCAGCAATCGCTTGGATGATACGAACTTTTCCTACCATTTGACTGCTCGACCAAGGTGCAAAGGTGATTTTATTATGATGCCAAAAAATCTCGCCTTGATGTTGCACTTTCACTGCAGGTACAGAGTGACCGATTTTTAAATTGTGTGCTTGCGAGGTAAAAGTAATCACGCTCAATAATAGAGCAATAGGAACAAATAGCTTCATAGCAATCCTTACATTTTAAGTCATTAGCGTGTTGCTAAATGGCGACGTTTAGCTGAGGCCGTTGATCAAACTGAGTACGGTGAAAGCGGTGCACCCTAACATATTTTTGGCATGAATGATCAAACTGAAAAATGGGATAGCCATAGTTGGAGTAGAGCCTGCTGGAGATCAATCTCCAGCAGGGAAAACGCGCGTTTAGCCTTGTAGACTAGGAGGGAAGCAAACACCTGTACCGCCTAACCCGCAGTAACCTTCTGGGTTCTTGGCGAGGTATTGTTGGTGGTAAGTTTCTGCATAGTAGTAAGGTTGTGCTGGTTCGATAATCGTGGTGATGTTGTTCATCTCATTATCAGACAGCAGTGCTTGATAAGCTTGTTTCGTTTCTTCAGCCGCCGCTTTTTGCTCTTCTGTGAAATAGTAAATAGCAGAACGGTATTGCGTACCTAAATCACCGCCTTGACGCATGCCTTGGGTAGGATCGTGTTTTTCCCAAAAGTAGGTCAATAGCTCTTTTATTGGTAGGGCGGCTTTGTCGTAAATAACGCGAACGACTTCGGCATGGCCGGTTTTACCGGTGCAGACTTCTTCATAGGTTGGATTTGGTGTAAAGCCACCTGAGTAACCTACTGAAGTAGAAATAACGCCATCAAGTTGCCAGAACAGACGTTCGACTCCCCAGAAGCAACCCATACCAATCAGAATTTGTTCCTGACCTTCCGTTGGTTCTGCCGTCATGCTGGTTTGATTGACGTAGTGAGTGTCTTCGATTGCCATTGGGGTTGAACGACCTGGTAATGCGGTTTCCGCAGTGATCATTTCTTGTTTATTGAGCATAGTGATTCCTTTGTTGTTGGCGCTGACCGAGACTCTCTTTTAGAGACTTATTCGATATTTGACTGTTTCCGTACAGACGAGGTTATCGTTTCACTGTATGATTATTAGCTAACGACATAGAACCTGCTGAACATGATTTCCCTTAATTAAGCATGAGACGAACATCTTTTCCAGCGTTTATCAGCGCAATGCTATTTTCTGCTTCTTCTTTCGCCAATGTCGATTTAGACATCCAGGGAATTGATGGTTCCCTTGAGAAGAATGTACAGGCGTATTTATCTTCTATTCCTAATGAAGACTATTCCACTAAATTACGTTTTCAGTCTCAAGTTAAGCAAGACATCATTGAGGCATTGAATGCACTTGGTTACTACCATCCTGCGGTCAGTTTTGAGGTGGAAGGTGACGATAAATTAATTGCGACGGTGAGTCCGGGCGTTGTCACTAAGATCGCCAAAGTGGATGTTGAGATCACGGGTGAAGCAGACAGCGATAAAGATTTTCAAAATCTTATTCGCCAGTCTGGATTGAAGGTGGGCGATCCTTTAGATCACAGCAAATACGACAAGCTAAAAAGTAATATCAGTAACTTAGCGTTACGTAAAGGTTACTTTAATGGCAAATTCACCAAAAATCAGTTAGGTGTTTCTCCCGAATTAAATCAAGCATTTATACAACTGCATTTTGCCAGTGGTATTCGTTATCAATTTGGCTCGACGACCATCACTGGTAACCAAATTGAAACGGATCGTGTCGCTTCGCTACAGCCATACAAAGAAGGTGACCCATACGATGTATCGAAAGTTGGGCAATTTAATCAGGCGCTTTCAACAACAGAATGGTTCTCATCGGTATTAGTTGAGCCTGACTTATCCAACCTAGATAAAAGCCGAAAATTATCAATGAATGTTTCTTTGGCTCCGCAGGCGCGTAATCAACTCGAAACAGGGATAGGTTATTCAACTGATGTCGGAGTGAAAGGGACGTTGACATGGAAAAAGCCTTGGGTAAACAAATACGGCCACAGTTTTAATAGTAGTTTTTCTATTTCAGAGCCTGAGCAGGTCATCACACTAAGTTATAAGATTCCTCTCGAAGATGTCTTACATCAGTACTATCGTATTGCATATGGTATGAAGCATGTCGATAGTCTCGACACCAAAAGCTTAGAATCTAATTTAGCCATAGAACGTCACTGGTTAATGGATGATGGCTGGCATCGAACTGTTTTTGCTCGTTATTTGGTTGAAAACTATGAACAGGGTGAATTGGATGATATTGGTCGCTTCGTGCTGCCAGGGGTGACTTATACTCGAACCCGAACGCGAATTAAAAACTCAGTCATTATGTGGGGTGATAAAGAATCGATCACTTTAGAATATGGCGATCCTTCTTTGTTCTCTGAGACCCAAGTTTTTCGAGTGCAGGCTGGAACCTCTTGGATTCGTAGTTATGGGCAAAACCATCGTGGGATCATTCGTCTTGATGGTGGAGCTAACCTTGCTCAACATTTTGATAAAATTTCCCCTTCTTTACGTTTCTTTGCTGGTGGTGATAACAGCATTCGTGGTTACGAATATGAATCCATTTCTCCTGAAGACTCTAGTGGGTCACTAGCGGGAGCCAAATATCTAGCCACCGGATCGTTAGAGTATCAATATCGAATTACGGGAAATTGGTGGGGCGCTTTATTTGTTGATGGTGGTGATGCTTTTGACACCCTGCCAAATTGGAAAACAGGTACGGGATTTGGTGTTCGTTGGATCTCACCTGTTGGACCTTTACGTCTCGATTTTGCATGGGGGCTTAATAAAGATCCTGGCGATCAATTCCGTATTCACTTTACGCTAGGCCCTGAATTATGATCCATATTGCGTTGAAATGGACCAAGTTGGTCTCGCTGTTTTTAACTGCATTACTGCTCATTACTGCCGTTTTTGTTGGTTCTTTACTGTTTAGTCATTCAGGCCTGAAAACGATTCTTGTCGCTGTTCAGAGCTGGGTTCCTCAATTAACAATTAAGGACTCATCTGGCGCCTTATATCCCAGTTTTACCTTGAAAGGTGTGCGCTATAACAATCCTGATTTGGGGATAGATCTTACAGCTGATTCATTGAGTTTAGGCATCAAAGGCCACTGTTTACTTGAGCCCGCAATTTGCTTGCGTACAGTAAAAACGACTGGATTACATCTTACTCTTCGTTCGACAGAGCCATCAGCAGAGGAGACTTCCGCTGATTCTGGTTCTGTCACTGGCATTGCTACGCCAATCCCTCTGTATATTCCGTTATTGATCGCAGATGATACCGAACTTGATATTCATGGAACCAAACTGAATTGGCAGCATCTTGAAACGCGAGCTTCGATGCGAGGTAATCGAATTGAGTTGGGGAAAACATTGTGGCAGAGCGTGCAATTACAATTGGCTAAATCTGAGGCTAAGCCGCAAGGACAGGCTCCGAAAAAAGCGCAATCAAACAAGCAGGTTTCGCCAATCACATTGCCCGAGATAACCATACCGGTGGATATCGATGTTGAACAATTTGATGTGAATGATTTTACCTTGGTGCAAGATTCCCCCATTATTGTTCGTCATCTTGGTTTAAAGGGTTCTGCGTATAACCATGATGTGACGATTAAGCTGTTGAATGTCACTATGCCGCAAGGCAAAGCCAATCTGTATGGGCAGGCGACATTAAGTGGTGGTTATCCTCTTAATTTAAACTTAGACACGACGCTTAATTTGAAAGAGTTTGCTGGGCAACGCATTCAATTAACAGCTAACGGCAGCGTGGCTAATCTAACCATGCAAGCTCAGTTGTCTGGACAAGCGAAAGCTCGATTGCAGGGGCAGTTAAAAACCTTAGAGCCAAATATGCCATTTGCTCTGAATGTCACTCAGGTGGATGCACAATGGCCACTACGGGGAGAGGCCGATTACCAACTTAAGTCTCCTGATTTGGTTGCGCAAGGAAATCTGCAGCAATATCGTATTGCTTTGCAAGGGTTAGCTTCAGGCAAGGCGATCCCTACGACGCACTTTAATCTGCAAGGCAAAGGCTCATTGCATGATATCCAGCTTTCTTCCTTGGCTTTAGATACATTGGGCGGCCATATATCAGGTACTGCTGCGGCTAACTGGCAAGGCCTGGTGAATTGGCAAGCGAATGTCGATATGCAAGATATCCAGCCAGGCAAGCAATGGCCACAAGCCCAAGGAAATATCAGTGGTCATGTTGAAACCTCAGGGTCTTTAACTGAGCAAGGTGGTTGGCAAATTCAGTTACCGAAGTTAAGTGTTGATGGGGAAGTTCGAGATTATCCATTACACGTTGCTGGGCAGCTAACGGCCAGTGATGCTAGCGCTAGTGGTCAGGTTAAAGTTAAGACACAAGGCATAACACTTGCCCACGGGCTAAATAAAATTACAGCTCATGGCACGCTTGATGATGTGTGGAATTTGGATGTGGCCGTTCATGTTCCCGACTTAAGTAAATCTTTGCCTGATGCACAAGGCAATATTGAAGGAACGCTGCAATTTCGTGGTCAAGCAAAGCAACCTGATATTCAATTATCGGTCGCTGGTAAGCAAATCCACTGGCAAAAGTTAGTCGATATTGATCAGGTTTCTCTTACAGGTTCTGTATCACCTTTGGTTGAGCCGACCTTAGATTTGGTGGTTCAAGGCGAGAATATTCGTTATCAACAAGAAAAAATCAGCCGAGTGACTATAAAAGCGCAAGGTTCAGAGCTCAAACATCATGTATCGCTAGATCTGACTGCACCTGACCCTAAATTGAGTACTCACTTGGCTGTCTCTGGTAAGTTGACGCAAAAACCAACCATTAAATGGCAAGGGCAAATTGACCAATGGAGTATCACTTCTCCACAAGGGAGTTGGGCTATTAACAAAGCAACGGCGTTAAGCTTAGACGTCGCGCAGAAAACGGCACACATTGCAGCGCATTGCTGGCAGCAGGGAGACGCGTCGATTTGTCTTGATAAGGATGCGTCACTTGGAAAAAGCGGTGCTGTGAATGTATCGATTCATCAGCTTAACTTTGCTCAAATTGATGATTTTTTACCCCAAGAGACTCGTGTTAAAGGTGTTGCCGATATGTCGGTCACCGCTAAATGGTCCAAAGATCACCCACCACAAGTGAAGGCAGCTGCTACAGTAAGCAAAGGCCAATTGACTCAGGAGTTAACGAATCCACTTGTTATTCATTGGGATAAGGTCTCAGTGAATAGTGAATTACGTGGCAATAAATTAACTGCAGATTGGTCTATCGATGTGACGAATAATGGTGATCTGACTGGGAATATTATGATTCCAGATGTCACCCAAGCACAGAGACAGATGCAGGGACATCTTAAACTCACTCCGCTTAATATCGATTTCCTCGCGAATCAATTTGGTGACTACAGTAAAGTTGCCGCTCATATTGATACGGATTTATCCTTTAAAGGTGAAATGTTGCATCCTCAAATTCAGGGGCAACTGAATGTGAAACAAATTGGCGTGAGTGGGGATGTGACGCCCGTTGAAGTAAAATCTGGCGATATTCAAATTGGTTTCTCAGGTTATCAAGCTCAATTGCGTTCAGATATAGAAACGCAGGATGGCAAGCTGCAATTAACCGGAAATGCGGATTGGGCCGATATGGACAAATGGGCAGTCAATGCCCACGTTGGTGCTCAATCTCTATTAGTTGATATGCCACCAATGGTTGAAGCGAAAGTCGTTCCAGATTTATCTTTATCTCTCAAACCCAAATTGGCCTCAATAACGGGGAATATAAAACTACCTTGGGGGCGTGTAACCGTTGAAGAATTACCACCAAGTGCTGTCAGTGTGTCGAAAGATCAAGTCATACTGAATAAAGATCTGAAACCGGTGGATAAGACCAATCGATTCCCATTTGAAATACAAACGGCAGTCTCAATTGATATTGGTGACGATTTTCTTTTGGATGCGTTTGGTTTGAAAGCCGGATTAATTGGTCACCTAAATGTCTCGCAAAAGGACAAAGGCCCATTTGTGACCGGTGAAGTTAATTTAGAAGACGGTACTTACACCTCTTTTGGTCAAGACTTGATTATTAAAGAAGGTAAGATCTTGATGAATGGGCCGGTTGATCAGCCTTATTTATCGATCAATGCGATCCGTAATCCAGATAATACCGAAGATGATGTGACGGCGGGAATAAAAGTGACGGGTCCAGTCGATGAACCAAAAGTTAGCGTCTATTCTGATCCTAGTATGCCTCAAGCAAATGCCTTGTCTTATCTCTTAAGAGGTCAAGATATTGATGGAGAAGGTGGAGGAAACTCCATGACTACGACATTGATCGGTTTAAGTCTTGCACAAAGTGGTAAGCTGGTGGGTGAGCTTGGTGAAGCTGTAGGCGTTCAAGATTTGCAGCTCGATACGTCAGGATCGGGTGATGATTCTCAAGTGACCGTCAGTGGTTATATTTTACCTGGTCTACAGGTGAAATATGGTGTGGGAATCTTTAACTCTGTGGGCGAGTTTACAGTACGTTATCGGTTAATGAAGGATTTGTATGTCGAAGCGGTATCAGGGTTAACCAGCGCGGTTGATATTCTGTATCAGTTCGAATTTGACTAAGGAGAGCGCTGTGCAACATCTTGTTTTTGTTTATGGCACCCTACGCCAAGGGGAGTGTAATCACTCGTATTTGGTTAATAGCCAATTGCTTGGGCATTTTGAAACCAAAGCAGAGTTCGCCTTATACGATTTGGGTCCATATCCTGGGTTAGTCGAGGGACATCACACCATAAGAGGTGAAGTTTATATGGTTGATGATGCGACACTAGCTAAGCTAGATGAGCTGGAAGATGTTCCCGTAGAGTATCGACGTGAACTTATTGCGACCACGTTTGGTGATGCTTGGATTTATATCTATCAAGATAGTGATCATCTTGATACGTTAATTGAATCTGGTGATTGGTGTCAGCGCGTGTAAATTATCTGTAATTAATTGTGTCGTTAGTAAGAGTGATCTTGATTCCACTTCTATACTGAAGGCGGCGATTCAGGATAGGAGAACGCACGTGAAATACTACTTACTACTTGCAGGATTGTTGGCAGGATGTAGCTCGCAGGCACCAATGTCTGATGATTCAAACGCTTGGCAAAATTATGGGTTTGAACAAGGTAAGACGGGTCAAATCGAACTGACCATAGCAGAGTTAAAAGAGCAGAGTGAACATGCGATAACAGATACCTTATATACGTCATACCGAGATGGGTATGTTGCTGGTGTCCAACAATATTGTAGCCAAGACCCTTATGAGCTTGGTATTCGTCATCGTCCGTATCGTGGCGTTTGTGATGATATGAATCCTAATTTTGGTGACCGCTATCGTCAAGGTGATGCTTGGGATGACGGTATAATGATGGATTAACTCAGGTATTTAACAAGAAAAGCCAGCATCAGCTGGCTTTTTTATATTTGAGCGTGTGGTTCTCAAATCTGGATTAATAATCTGAATCTGGATATTTTTCTAAGAACTCATGAACCGTATTCATCATGTTGGTTGAGCCAATGAATAATGGTACACGTTGGTGTAGCTCAGTCGGTTTTAGATCTAAGATACGGGTTTTTCCATCGGTAGCTTGGCCGCCAGCTTGTTCGATCAAAAATGCCATTGGATTACATTCATACAACAAGCGGAGTTTACCTTGAGGATGGCTTTGTGTACTAGGGTAAAGATAGACGCCACCTTTGAGTAGGTTACGGTGGAAATCTGCTACAAGAGAACCAATATAACGTGAAGTATACGGACGATTATCTTCTGGAACATTTTCTTGGCAATACTTGATGTATTTCTTCACACCTTGCGGGAAACGAATGTAGTTTCCTTCATTGATCGAATAAATCTTGCCATCTTTTGGAATCGTCATGTTTTCATGGGATAAACAGAACGTACCAATGGATGGATCATACGTAAAGCCATTGACACCGTTACCCGTGGTGTAGACCAGCATGGTTGAAGAACCATAGACAACATAGCCAGCAGCAACCTGCTTATTACCAGGTTGTAGGAAATCTTCCTGAGTAGGAGGTGAGCCAACTGGAGAAACACGGCGATAAATGGTAAATATGGTACCAACAGAGACATTGACATCAATGTTGCTTGAGCCATCGAGAGGATCCATTAACACAACGTATTTAGCATTACGGTTGAGTTCTTTGCTAAATACAATCGCTTCATCTTCTTCTTCACTACACACGCCGCAGACTTGGTCTCGCGCTTCTAGAGCCGCTTTAAATTTTTCATTCGCAAAAGCGTCGAGCTTTTGCTGCTCTTCACCTTGGACATTATCAACGCCTGTTGAGCCTGTGATATCCACCAAACCGGCTTTGTTAATTTCACGGTTAACAATTTTTGCCGCGAGACGGATGGAGGCTAACAGTGAAGACAATTCTCCACTTGCGTGAGGAAAGTCATGTTGCTTTTCAACAATGAATTCCCCGAGTGTACGCAATTCAGACATGTCTTTTCCTTATTTTGTCTTTTTAGAGTTTTCCATGCTTGATTTAGTGACTGACAACTTAATAACACAAGCACTTACTGCGATTTTAGAGTGCTTTACTTATTACGAGTACTGAAGTAATTGCTTTAGGTCTCAAATTAGCAATGGTAACGAGGAAAATGACATTGTCCTGATAAAGCTTGACTCGCTTTTACGGATTGAATGAGGATAATGGGCGAGCAAGACGTTACCTCTTAATAAACAACATACTCTTTTTGTAAGGCACATATCTATGCATATTCATATCTTGGGCATCTGCGGCACCTTTATGGGAGGGATGGCAATGTTAGCGCGCCAGTCAGGACATAAGGTGACGGGTAGTGATGCCAATGTATATCCGCCGATGAGTACGATGCTTGAATCTCAAGGTATTGAAATAATAGAAGGTTTCGACCCAAAACAATTAGAGCCACAACCTGATTTGGTAGTAATTGGTAATGCAATGAGTCGTGGTAATCCCTGCGTTGAATATGTACTGAATCACAATCTACGTTATACCTCTGGACCGCAATGGTTACAGGAACACTTACTGTATGACCGTTGGGTATTAGCTGTGGCTGGTACACATGGTAAAACAACGACTTCTAGCATGTTAGCTTGGATTCTCGAAGATTGTGGTTATCAGCCAGGATTTTTGGTTGGAGGTGTGCTGGGGAACTTTGGTGTCTCGGCTCGTATGGGTGAAAGCATGTTTTTTGTGGTTGAAGCCGACGAATATGACAGTGCTTTTTTCGATAAGCGTTCTAAGTTTGTCCACTATCATCCTCGCACATTGGTCATGAATAATCTTGAGTTTGATCATGCCGATATTTTTGATGATCTGGAAGCGATCAAGCGCCAATTTCACCATTTAGTCCGTACTGTTCCTGGAAATGGTCGTATTTTTACACCACGCCAAGATGAAGCATTACATGATGTATTAGAGCGTGGTTGTTGGAGTGAAACGGAGTTTCTGGGTGATAACGATCAGTGGAATGGCGTAAAACAGACCGCGGATGCCAGTCAGTTCGATGTTCTATTCGAAGGCCAGGTTGTCGGGCATGTGAAATGGGATTTGGTCGGCGATCATAATATGCATAACGCCCTAATGGCGATAGCGGCAGCGCGGCATGTGGGAGTGACTCCTGATTTAGCGTGTGAGTCTTTGGCTAAATTTGTAAATACCAAACGTCGCTTAGAGCTAAAAGGCGAGGTTAGAGGTATCACTGTTTATGATGATTTTGCTCATCACCCAACTGCGATAGCGCTGACTTTAGGCGGTTTACGTAACAAAGTTGGCCAACAGCGTATTTTGGCTGTACTTGAGCCCCGTTCTGCGACCATGAAGTTAGGTGTTCATAAAGAAACTTTAGCTCGTTCGTTATCGGTCGCTGATGAAGTGTTTTTATTCCAACCCAATAACATTCCTTGGTCGGTGCAAGACGTTGCCGATCACTGTGATCAAAAAGCGATCGTAAAAGACGATATTGATAGTTTAGTTGCGGCGATCGTACAAGAAGCTCAACCGGGTGACCAGATTTTGGTGATGAGTAATGGTGGTTTTGGTGGTATTCACGACAAGCTACTTAAGGCATTAGCTAAGTAACTCTTTCACTGGATGTTGATGGTGATTCATCGCCATGGTCAACCCCACAAAAATCGCGTTTATCATTCACAACATTGTAGCTTCTTTAGCTAATTCGCTTTACAATTTGCGGCACTCATCGGGGAGCCAACCGCGTTAGCGGCGCTGAGATCGGAAGATATCCGGGACCCGTTAATCACATCTTAGTGATTAAACACCTGAACCAGATAATGCTGGCGTAGGAATTGAGTGCGGCTGTCAAAATCGAACTTCTGATTCTTCTCATCCACCTCAAGCCTGTGCCGCTCATCATACTAGGAGAGCGAGCCTTGAAATTACTATCTAAAACAAAACGACTAAACCCACCTTCTGTTTCTTTATCTCACTTACTGTCTCTGACTGTTTTAAGTTCCGCAATGCTGTCTAGCTCTGTATGGGCAAAAACAGAGACACTCACTGTATATACCTATGATTCATTTACATCAGAGTGGGGGCCGGGCCCAGCAATGAAAAAAGGGTTTGAGAGTCAATGTGGGTGTGAGCTGAAATTTGTACCCTTAGAAGATGGCGTCTCGATTCTTAACCGATTGCGTCTAGAAGGCTCACATAGCAAAGCTGATGTGGTTTTAGGGTTGGATAACAATCTAATTACTGAAGCACAAAAAACCGGCTTATTTACTTCATCTAACGTTGATGTAACCAAATTGCAAGTGCCCAACGGATGGACAAATACCACTTTCGTTCCTTACGATTACGGCTATTTTGCCTTTGTCTATAACAAGAAAAAACTTACCAATCCTCCACACTCTTTACGTGAAATGGTAGATAAAAGTAACGATCTTACTATTATCTATCAAGATCCTCGCACATCGACTCCCGGTCAAGGTTTATTGCTGTGGGTAAAATCGGTCTATGGCGATAAGGCACCACAAGCATGGCAACGTTTGGCGAAAAAAACCGTTACTGTGACAAAAGGGTGGTCAGAAGCTTATTCGATGTTCTTAAAAGGGGAGTCGGATATGGTGTTGTCATACACAACGTCTCCGGCTTACCACGTGATTGCTGAAAACAATCATGATTACGCAACGGCAGATTTTGCCGAAGGAAATTACTTACAAGTGGAAGTGGCTGCGAAGGTGAAAGGATCACCGCACTCTCAATTAGCCGATCAATTCTTATCTTATATGGTTAGCCATTCATTCCAAAAAGAGATTCCAACAACGAACTGGATGTATCCTGTGGTGGCTACTCAGTTACCTCAAGGTTTCCAACAACTAGATAAGCCGAAACACGCGTTGGAATTTTCTCCTGAGCAAGTGGCCGCACATCGCAAAGCTTGGATTCGAGAATGGCAACATGCGGTTGCATTTTAAGGAGCCGTGTTGAATAAAATTCCCAAATTAGGCCTCATTGTTGGGGCTTTTGTGGTGCTATTTGTGTTGTCTGCCGTGGTTTCATTACTGCGGCAAGCACCTCTGGGTCATACCAGTGATGCAATTTGGCATGATTCCTACTATCTGTATGTAACGTGGTTTAGTTTCTATCAAGCGTGCTTATCGACAGCAATTAGCTTAGTGCTAGCCATTCCTGTAGCGTTAGCATTATATCGTCGCCAGTTTTGGGGGCGAAATGTCCTGTTAAAGCTCTTTAGTATGACGCTAGTCTTACCCGTGCTCGTTGCGGTATTTGGTTTACTCGCCATCTACGGACGGAGTGGATGGCTGACTGAATTAGGCATCACGATGCCATTTCAAATCTACGGATTGGGTGGGATTTTGTTGGCCCACGTGTTTTTTAACTTGCCCTATTCCAGCCGATTAATTTTGCAAAGCTTGCAAGAGATTCCTGAGGATCAGCATAAGTTATGTGCTCACCTTGGTATGTCGCATTGGCAGAAGTTTCGCTGGGTAGAATGGCATCGGATTCGCCAGCAATTGCCTCATATCGGTGGGTTAGTCTTTATGCTTTGTTTTACCAGCTTTGCTGCAGTAATGGCATTGGGAGGTGGACCTAAATCCACGACTATTGAACTCGCTATCTATCAGGCAATTAAATATGATTTTGACCTGCAAACTGGTGCCTTATTAGCCATTTGGCAGATGATACTCTGCTCTTCACTGTACTTTTTACTCCATTACTTTGCTCGTTTGGAGCCTGTTGCAAATGGCGCTATTCACTCCAGTATGCAGTGGTTGCGAGATGGCTGGAGAATGAAAGTTTGGGATGGTGTGTGGATTGTCCTTGTCGCATTATTGGTGATGCCACCTTTAGTGATGGTGGTTGTGAGTGGCATAAATGATCAACTATTTTCAGTGCTGACAACCTCAGCGTATTGGCAAGCTCTTGGGACATCAGTTCGTGTTGCTTTATTGGCAAGTATCACTGCTTGTATCTCTGGATTGGCGATTTTACTTTCCAGTCGGGCGCTACGCTTACAAGCAAAAAATGGTCAAGCCAATGGGTTGGAATTAATCGGTACTATCATTCTTGTGACTCCAGGGTTGGTGATCAGTACTGGGTTATTTTTGTTACTGCGTCAATGGATAGATGTTTTTAGTCATGCCTATTGGGTGGTTGTGTTGGTTAATGCACTGATGGCTTTACCTTATGTCATTAAGAGTTTAAGTCAGCCGTTACTGCATATTGAGCAACAATATCGCTTTTTATGTGCGAGTTTGGGAATGAAAGGTTGGCAGCGTTTACGTATGGTAGAGATGAAAGCATTGAAAGTGCCGCTGGCCCAAGCGTTTAGTTTGAGCTTTCTACTTTCAATGGGCGATCTCAGTGCTATTGCTCTGTTTGGTAATGAAGACTTTCGTACCTTGCCTTTGTATTTGTATCAGTTGCTGGGCTCTTATCAGATGAAAGCGGCTGCGGTGGTTTCTTTAACCCTTCTGCTATTTAGTGTAGGGGTGTTTTACTTAGTCGAAAAACTATTTACGTGGAAAAAACGGAGTCGAGCATGTTAGTCCTTGATGGTGTGAAATATGAGTACCAACAAGAGTGGTTCGAATTTGATTTAACAATGCAGCAAGGCAGTATTCTTGCACTTATGGGACCAAGTGGTTCTGGAAAGTCGACCTTACTTAGCCTTGTCGCAGGATTTATTGACCCGAACTTTGGTTCGATTTCGTTTCAAGGAGAAGAATTAGTCGGACTTGCTCCTTATCAACGGCCTTTTGCAATGCTGTTTCAAGAACACAATTTATTTGCACACCTAACCATTCGGCAAAATATTGGTTTGGGATTACATCCTGGGCTGAAATTGAATGCAAAGCAGCAACAGCAAGTGGAAGAAGCGGCTGAGCAAGTGGGGCTAGCTCATGTGCTTGATCGTATGCCTGAGCATTTATCTGGTGGCCAACGGCAGAGAGTAGGGTTGGCAAGATGTTTTGTTCAGTCGCATCCCGTATGGTTATTGGATGAACCGTTTTCAGCATTAGACCCAGTACTTCGCGAAGAGATGTTGGGATTAGTTCATCGTTTAGCGAGAGAGCGTGGTGCGAGTGTATTGATGGTGACGCATCATGTATCAGATGCGCAGACTATTGCGACTGATTTTGCCTATATGGCAGAAGGCAGTGTAAAAATCACAGCGCCAATCGACCAATTGAATAGCCAGCATCCCAATACAGAATTAGCGGCATTTGTTCGTGCAGGCAGTTGAGGTCTGAGGGGAACATAAAAAAGCCAGATAATGATATCTGGCTTTGTGATTTAAAACTCTTCGTCGTTCAAATCTTTTAAGGTTTGAAAGATTTCACGAGCTGCTTTTGGTGTCTTTGACTGCTCTTTTTCTTTACGTGCTTGACGAGCAAGTTGGCGTAAACGTTGACGATCGGCAGCAGGATACATCTCCAATACATCAGCAATAGCATCATCACCATCCGCAATAACACGATCACGTAGCTCTTCGAGCTTATGCAATACGGCGGTATTTTGAGAGTGTTTATTACGGAATTTATCCAAAGCTGCTTGAATTGGCTCTGGATCGATATTGCGCATTACTTTCCCAACATACTGAAGTTGACGGCGGCGCGCTTCGTTTTTAAAACGCTGCGCATCACGGATCGCTTCAGCAAGTTCGTCTGGTAGAGGAAATTTTTCAAGTACGCTTGGTTTTAATGCAACGAGCTCTTCACCAAGTTCTTGCAGTTCAAGCATGTCATTTTTCATCTCGGTTTTACTTACCCAGATGATCTCTTCTTCCTCTTCCCAAGGAGCTTTTTGGTTTTTACGGGCCATTTTCATCACTATATGAGTTAGCTATGTCAGCTATTTTAGCAAGAATCATGGGGAGAAAGCGAAATTCTTGTTATCCTATCGTTACGATGCCTAAAAGTTTGGGAAAAATATGGATGTAAAACAGCAAGTCGCTGCGCAGCGTGTGGAACTCGAAGCCGCTGTTGCTAAAGCGTTAGATATGGCCTCACAGAGTGCTGATGCCGCTGAAGTTGCCATTTCAAAAAGTACAGGCCTAAGCGTTTCTACCCGTATGTGTGAGGTAGAAAATGTGGAGTTTAATAGCGATGGTGCTCTTGGCATTACCGTATATCGTGGTCAGCGGAAGGGGAGTGCATCGACTTCAGATTTAAGTGAGAAGGCGATTCAACAAACGGTTCAAGCCGCCTTGGACATTGCTCATTTCACTTCTGAAGATCCATGTGCTGGCCCTGCACCAAAAGAATTTATGGTCAAAGATATTCCTGATTTGGACTTGTTCCACCCGGATATCCCTGACCCAGATAAAGCGGCACAAATCGCTATTGAAGCGGAAAAAGTGGCGTTGGATTACAGTGACAAAATTAAGCAAAGTGATGGAGCGAGTTATGATAGCCATTATGGTATCCGTGTTTACGGTAATAGCCATGGTTTGTTAGCTAGCTATCCATCAAGTCGTCATAGCACCAGCTGTTGCGTGATAGGCCAAGGTCAAAATGGCGAGATGGAACGTGATTACAGCTATACTGTTGCGCGTCACAAAGATGACCTTTGGGCACCAAGTCTTGTTGGTGAAAAAGCTGCGGAAAAAACTGTAAGTCGCCTTGATGCTCAGAAGGTCAAAACGGGCCATTATCCAGTGCTGTTTGCCAACGATGTTGCAACAGGTTTGATGGGGCATTTGGTCATGGCCATCAGTGGTGGCAATCTATACCGTAAGTCATCATTCTTAGTCGATCATCTAGGAAAACAAGTGCTACCGGATTGGTTTAATGTGCAAGAGCGCCCACATATTCTGCGTGGTTTAGCATCGAGCCCATTTGACAGTGAAGGCGTGGCAACGCAAGATCTAGACATCATTACTGACGGTACTTTGGCTACTTATCTTCTTACAAGCTATGCGGCGCGGAAGATGAATATGTCTCCGACTGGTCACGCTGGTGGTATTCACAATTGGTTTGTAAAATCGACGGGTCAAAACTTTGAGCAACTGCTTAAAGAGCTTGGTACGGGGCTACTTGTAACTGAGGTGATGGGGCAAGGCGTCAACATCGTTACTGGTGATTATTCACGCGGTGCCGCAGGGTTCTGGGTCGAAAATGGTGAAATTCAATATCCTGTTTCTGGTTTTACGGTAGCAAGTAACCTTAAAGATATGTTTAAAGGATTTGTTGCTGTGGGTTCTGATATTGAAATGCGTTCACAGATTCAAACGGGTTCAATCTTGATTGATAAGATGAAGATTGCCGGTGAGTGATTTGTGTTGAACTCATGAAAATGCCGAACCAGAGGTTCGGCATTTTTGTTTTGAGTCGTTAAGCAACGAAAGGCTTTAATGAATCATAAATGTGGCTAGACCAAGGAATGCTGAGAGTCCCACAACATCTGTAACGGTCGTTAACGCCATTCCTCCTGCCAGTGCAGGATCGATATTGATTTTCTTCAGCACCATAGGAATGACTACCCCAGCAATACCTGCCACAAACAGGTTAGTTAACATCGCTACTGAAATAATAATGCCTAGTTCGACCTCACCTTTCCATATCACAATGATTAAACCAATTAACACTGCCCACAATACGCCGTTGAGTAAGCCGATAGCCGCTTCTTTTAGCAGTAATTCCCGTTTGTTACTTTGACCGATATGACCTAGTGCTAAACCGCGAATAACGAGAGCAACTGTTTGGTTACCGGCAACCCCACCCATTGATGGCACTATGGTCATTAACACTGCCACCGATGCCATCGCTTGTAGAGTCCCTTCAAACATATTCGAGACGGAAGCTGCAGCTAATGCGGCTAATACATTCGCACCCAGCCAGATACTCCGTTTACGAGCGGATTGAAAAACGGGGGCAAAGGTATCTTCATCGTCATCCAAACCCGCCATACTCATCATAGAGTGCTCAGCATCTTCACGAATAACGTCAACAACGTCATCGATAGTGATACGACCGACCAGAATTTGGTGTTCATCGACGACAGGGGCTGAGACCCAATTACGCCGCTCAAACAAGCTAGCGACATCGGAATCTTTCGTATCGACTTTGATTGCTTCGTCGGCATCATCCATGACTTCACTGACCGGGGTATCAGGTTGGGTCGTTAAAAGGGTTGTCAGTGATAAATGGCCAATTAGCTTGTTTTCATTGTCGACCACATATAGCGCATCCGTGGCTTCAGGCAATTCCCCCCGCATACGCAAATAACGTAAGACAACATCAACATCGACGTCACCACGAATGGTAATTACGTCGGTGTTCATTAAGCCACCAGCAGTGTCTTCAGGATAGGATAGGGCTGTTTCAACTCTTAGCCTATCCGCGGTATCCATTTGTGCTAAAACTTCACGAGAGAGATCATCTGGCAAACTACGTAATACGTAGGCCACATCATCGGTATCCATCCCTTCGGTTGCTTCGGCCAATTTCTCCGGAGCCATTTTAGAGACTAAGGCGTCTTTTACATCCTCTGCTAGCTCATCGAGGATTTCACCATAATCTTCAGGGTCAGTTAATTGCCATAAAACTTCACGGGCTTTACGTGGCGACGCTTCTAAGAGGACTGCAATATCCTCAGGTTCCATGTCCTGCAATTGGCGACGAACATGAACAAAACGACCGTTGTCTAAAGCCTGAGTAATTTCATGGAGGGTTTGGTGAGCTTGATCAAATTCTATTTGCTCTGCCATTGGTGCCCCCTAACGCTCTAAAAGTGATAACTTGCAGAATAGTAACTTAATTTTTCTTGTTCTTTTAATATTATCTTAGTTTGGTGAATTGTTTATATTCACTCACAACATCTTAATATTAATACTTTGCAAGTTGGATTGATTTGGATTTTTCGGACGCACTTATTCCGCTTCGTCAAACTTACCTTCGATAAGATGACAAGCAGCATCTAGTGCTTGTTCGGCTTGCGAGCCAGAAGACGATATTGTGATATGTTGCCCTTGAGCAGACTCCAGCATCAATAAACCTATTACTGTATCAGCGGTTGCTTCTTTACCATCTTGCCCTTGTATTGTTAATACGGCATCAAAGGATTGTGCGAGTTCTACGAGTTTTACTGCAGCACGGGCATGAAGGCCAAGCTTATTCTGAATTAATACAGTACGGCTCAGTTCTGGCATAGAGTGTTCCTTGGCTTAAGAGTGGGATTGCTCAAGAGTATTATGATGAATTTGTACTTGATTGCCTAGTTCGGCAAAGTATTCCCCGAGCTGTTGGGCAATATACACTGAACGATGCTTTCCTCCAGTACAACCAATGGCAACGGTTAAGTAGCTACGATTACTTTTCTCTAGCATAGGTAACCAATATTCAATAAATTTTTGAATCTGAAGTTTGAGTTCAATAACTTCAGGATGACCTTCAAGAAATGATTTAATCGGAGCTTCTAGTCCGGTGAGAGGACGTAAATCAGGTTCCCAATGCGGGTTAGGTAGAAAGCGAACATCAAAAACATAGTCAGCATCGGTTGGTAAACCATATTTAAAACCAAACGATTGGAAAACCATCACCAGCTTTTTACGCTCATGGCCTTCGACATAAGTTCGTACTAATTCGCTGAGTTCATGGATCGATTTTTTTGAGCTATCGATAACATGATCTGACTGTTCTTTCAGTGGGCCAAGAATTTTACGTTCTGTTTCAATGGCTAATGCCAGAGAAGGTTTCTCTTTGGAGAGAGATAGAGGATGGATACGACGAGTTTCGCTATAGCGTTTTAATAAGGTATCAGCCGACGCATCGAGGAATAAAACGCTGACTTCATTGTTGCGTTTGAGATCCTCTAAGACTGGCTCAATCGTCCCTGGGTCTTTGGGTAAGTTACGAATATCGATGCTAACAGCGACATTTTGGCTGCCGCCTTGCACGGATTTTATGAAAGCATCGAGGAGGTTGAGTGGTAAGTTATCAACACAGTAATAACCGAGATCTTCCAGCACACGTAGGGCGACACTTTTGCCTGCTCCTGATTGTCCACTGACCACTATTAACCGCATAACGCTACCTGTCCTGCTTAGTGTTGCTGATTGATCATAATGTCATAGAGCTCTTGATCACTGTGTGCATTTCTCAGCTGTTTAAGCGTTTGTTTATCGTTTAAACGCTCAGCCATGCAAGACAGAGTTTTCAAGTGTTCTTTGCATTGGGCTTCTGGGACCAATAGCGCAAATAAAAGATCAACCGGTCGATTGTCTATCGAATCAAACTCAATGGGCTCTTCACACTGAACGAGAACTGCGACAGCATCTTCACTTTCAGTCATTCGAGCATGAGGAATCGCAATACCGTTACCGATACCTGTACTACCCATTTTTTCACGACTTAGCATGCACTCGAACAGGTCGGTTGCATTAAGGCCGGTATGCTGGGCGGCAATTTCACTGATAATTTCCAGTGCTCTTTTTTTACTAGAACATTGGACTGCACTTTTCGTGCAGTCCAAGGTTAATACTTCGCTTAATTGCATGATTAATGGCTACTTAGCTTTTCTTTATGCTTGTTAAGTTGTCGTACGAGTTTATCCACCAGCTCGTCGATTGCGGCGTACATATTGTCACTTTCCGCGGTCGCATGAAGCTCAGCTTGACTCACATGGAGCGTAGCTTCTGCGATCTGACGAAGTTTTTCAACACGTAATATCACTTGAACGTTGTTTATTTGGTCAAAAAAGCGTTCAAGCTTCTGAAATTTCGAATTAACGTAGTCCTGCATTGAATCAGTAAGATCAACGTGGTGGCCATTAATATTGATTTGCATAGACTTTCCTTCTCGGTTAGGCCTTAAAGTAGGCGTTTGCGCTGACTTGAAGGGGCTATTCCCAAAGATTCTCGGTACTTAGCTATCGTACGTCGTGCGACTTGTATCCCTTGGTCAGCAAGTAATGCCGCAATTTTGCTGTCACTGAGGGGTTTCGCTGGGTTTTCTGCCGAAACCAATTTCTTAATCAGTGCGCGAATTGCGGTTGATGAACACTCTCCACCGTTATCGGTGCTAACGTGACTTGAGAAAAAGTATTTCAATTCAAATATACCGCGAGGGGTATGCATAAATTTCTGAGTGGTCACCCGAGAAATGGTTGATTCATGCATGTCCACCGCGAGAGCAACGTCATTCAGCACCATCGGCTTCATGGCTTCCTCACCATATTCGAAAAAATCTCGTTGATGTTCAACGATGCATTTAGCAACTTTGAGTAAAGTCTCATTACGACTTTCCAAGCTTTTGATTAACCATTTCGCCTCCTGAAGATTTGAGCGAATATAGTTGCTTTCCGCATTATTCCCTCGAACTAGATCGGCGTATTGCTGATTGACTTTGAGCTTGGGCACGCTATCTGGATTGATGGCCACAATCCATTTACCGTGCTCTTTGTATACCGAAACGTCTGGAATGACGTATTCCGCATGATCCTCAGCAATACGGCTGCCTGGTCTAGGGTCCAACTGTTGTATTAGTTGGAGTGCTTCACGCAACTCATCTTCTTTGAGTTTAGTCTCTTTTAATATGAGTTTGTAATCGCGGTTACCGAGCTGGTCAATATACTGAGAAAGGAGTAGTTTGGCTTCATCTAACCATGGTGTGTCTTTAGGATAGGTAGCCAGTTGTAATAGAAGGCAATCTTGTAAATTGAGAGATGCGACACCAAGGGGATCAAATTGTTGAATTCTTTTACGAACTGCTTCAATTTCATCAATCTCAATTTCTTCGTTATCGAAATTTTCAAGAATGTCCTCTAACGACAACGTTAAGTAACCGTAATCATCGATAGCATCAATTAATGCGACTGCGATGGTGCGGTCTGTTTCTGTAAATGGGGTAAGCTCTAACTGCCACAATAAGTAATCTTGTAGCGATTGCGTAGTTTCCCCTTGATAGATAGGTGTATCGTCATCCATTGCCAAACCAGTGCTACCGGTATTAGCGCTATAGACATCATCCCATGTTGTATCAATTTCTAAATCGGTGCTGATTTCTGATTTTTCAAACACATCGGAGCTATCTTGAGGCTCTGGTTCTGAAACAACATCTGCACTAGGCTCTTTCTCCTCGCGTTCGCTTACAGAGTTTTTATCGTTATCTGCAGCATTAGCAATGTCGTCGTTGCCTTCCTCTACATCCAACAGAGGATTGGAATCCAATGCTTCTTGGATCTCTTGTTGTAAATCGAGCGTAGACAACTGCAGCAAACGAATAGCTTGCTGTAACTGCGGCGTCATTGCCAGTTGTTGACCTAGTTTGAGCTGTAGCGACGGTTTCATTCAGTATCCAACTACCTTATCTTTTTATCTTGGTCTGTATCTGTCCATCCATCATAGACGGAATTGTTCCCCAAGATAAACCTGTTTAACCTGCTCGTGGTTTAACACCTCTTCAGGTGTACCTTCAGCGATTAGATGTCCTTGGCTTACAATATATGCTTTTTCACACACATCCAGTGTTTCACGCACATTATGGTCCGTGATCAAAACACCAAGGCCTCGGTCGCGCAGGTGTTCAATAATCTTTTTAATGTCGATGACTGAGATTGGGTCAACCCCAGCAAACGGTTCATCCAGCAAAATAAATTGTGGGTTAGCGGCCAAAGCTCGGGCGATTTCAACACGGCGTCGTTCGCCACCAGATAAGGCCATACCTGCACTTTTACGAATATGCTGGATATGAAATTCTTCTAATAAGTCTTCCAGTTTATCCTGACGTTGCTCTCGAGTCATTTCATCACGAGTTTGTAGCACTGCCATAATATTATCTTCTACTGATAATTTACGGAAGATCGATGCTTCTTGTGGTAAATAACCGATTCCCATACGAGAGCGACTGTGCATAGGTAACACACTTATGTCCTTGTCGTCTATGGAGATTTTACCTTCATCACGCGCAACAAGGCCGACAATCATGTAAAAAGATGTCGTTTTACCAGCACCATTAGGACCAAGAAGTCCTACAATTTGGCCGGCTTGTACCTCTAGACTCACGTCTGAGACAACTTTGCGTTTTTTGTAGCTTTTCGCTAAATGTTCCGCTTTAAGTACTGCCATAGTTTAGTTACTTATCTTTTTCTTCATCTTGCTGTTGTATCGCCTGTGGTTGTAGCACAGTTGATACTCGTCCATCACCATTACTATCTGCAATTAGTTTTTGTAATGAGATTTTGTAACGAATTTTTTTACCACGGATTTCGCTGTCATCTTGAGCCAACATGGCTTTATTAATCATGATCAGTTCATCATCCGCCATTTTGTAATAAAGCTGCTCAGCTTCACCGTAAAGGGTTTTCCCTTCATCGGTCAATTGCGAAAAGGTGGCTAACTTGCCATATCCTTCAATATCTTGAATTTTCCCAGACTGTTCGTTACGAATCACAATCAGTTTATCCGCATTGATGTTAATACTGCCTTGCTTAAGTTTAACGTCACCAATAAAAGTCACGCGGTTACTTTTCATATCTAACTGCTGACTGTCTGAGTCAATATAAACGGGCTGCTTGCTATCCGTCGATAGCGCAAATGTCTGGCTACTAATGAGTAAGCAGGCCAAAAGACTAAGGTGTGAAATTCTCATATCTACCTTGAACATGTTTATATAGGAGAGCCGAATTATCAGCAAAATTGCCTTTCATCGCCTGACCATTATTTTCAAATTGAGGCCCTGTTAGCTTAACTGGGTTATCGGCCCAGAAGTCTCGGGTATCAAGCTTAATACTGAGCTCTTTTGTCGTCATTTTGTCAAAACCAGAATCTTTAAATAGGTTTTTGGCTACGACATCATCATAAAGCGTCAGTACTTGTTTTTTGGATAGTACTGCTCGTTTCGCAGTGACTTGCCACTCTTGGTCGGTGCCGTTTTGATACACCTTTAAGATTGGGCTTTGGAAAATCGTGTCACCGCTTTTTGCGTAATATTCTAAGTGAGTCGATTGAATCACATAGCTACGCACGCCCTGTTCGTTATATGAGATATTGTTCAGTTGGTTACCAGTAAACATCGGTAGCTCCGAATTAGGAGCTACCTGAATGTCCGGTTTGCTTTCTGAACTCATCATATAATAGATGGACCAAGAAGCGATAAATATCAGAATCACATAAATGATTCGGGATATACTCATATACTTAGACCTTTGTGCACGTCAAGCTCATCCCGTGCTTGTAAGATCAAATCACATACCTCGCGTACTGCGCCATGACCACCTTTGGTCTTGGTGACGTAGTTAGCACGTTTCGCTAGCAGTGGGTGCCCATCTGCGACACAAACTTGCAACGCAACTTTTTCCATGACTGGCCAGTCAATCAGATCATCACCGATATAACCAGTATGTTGTGGGGCAATGGATAGTTTCTCACAAATATCTTGATAAGCTTTTACTTTGTCATCTTGTCCTTGATAGACAAGAGAAACACCAAGCGCGTTCATTCGGTTGGTGACGATCTGTGATTCACGGCCGGTAATGATAGCAATCTCAATGCCTGCATTCATAAGGCTTTTGACGCCATAACCATCGCGAGTGTGGAAGGTTTTTAGCTCTTCGCCTTGGTTACCCATATAAACTAAGCCATCAGAGAATACGCCATCAACGTCACAGATTAATAGCTTAATGGATTTTGCTATTTCAATTAGCTCGGCATCGACGTTGCCGTACAATGTTTCAACCTGTTGGGCCATTACATTACTCCCGCTTTTAATAAATCATGCATGTTTAATGCGCCCACTAATTTGTGGTTTTCAACCAACATCAGACCATTAATGCGTTTCTCTTGCATTAAATTCACACCTTCAACCGCCAGGATGTTTGGTGTAGCAGTGGTTGGGTGCTGTGTCATAACCGTATCGATTGTCGCGCTGTGAATATCGACGCGTTTGTCTAAAATGCGACGTAAGTCGCCGTCAGTAAAGATACCGATTAACTGGTCGTTGTCATCCACAATTGCGGTCATTCCCAGACCTTTTTGACTAATTTCTAGCAATGCTTCACGAATCAGTGCGCTAGGTTTGACTTTAGGTAACTCGTCACCAGTGTGCATGATATCACTTAACTTCAACAGCAACTTACGACCTAATGCACCACCTGGATGGGATAGAGCAAAATCTTCGGAAGTAAATCCTCGAGCCTGCAGTAACGCTATGGCTAGGGCATCTCCCATGACCAATGTCGCAGTGGTACTTGACGTTGGGGCTAGTCCTAGAGGACAAGCTTCTTGAGGAACACTGATTTGCAAGTGAATATTGGCTAGTTTGGCCATGTTCGAGTCAGGATTACCCGTCATGCTAATGATTTTGACATTCAAACGTTTAAGAACGGGAAATAGCGATACGATTTCCGATGATTCGCCGGAATTAGAAATGGCTAGTACGATATCTTGCGCAGTCACCATACCCAAATCGCCGTGCGCTGCTTCTCCAGGATGAACGAAGAAAGCGGATGTCCCTGTACTTGCAAGCGTTGCCGCTATTTTTCGCCCAATATGACCTGATTTGCCCATACCCATCACAATGACTTTGCCATTAGTGTTGTTTAAGAGCAGTTTACAAGCCCGAGAAAAATCCTCGTTAAAATATTGGTCAAGTTGCTGTAAGCCTTCAATTTCAGTGGCTAATACATTCTTGGCTGCTTGTTGGTAATCAAAGCCAGAAGACATGGTTTCCCCCACTTAATGCCTATGCTTTTTGCATTAGGCACTCATGTTTAAAAATAGATAACTCTGGTACGCAATAAAGACAATAAACAATATTGCACCTTCAATTCGATTGATACTGCGCGATCTACCTAATGCCATGATGACTAATAAAATGGATACCCCGAGTAGTACCCAGAAATCGCGGCCCATTGCATGTTCACTAACAATCGAGGGATTCAGTATGCCCGGTAACCCCATGACGGCTAGGATATTAAATACGTTAGAACCGATGATATTACCAACGGCCATATCGTCTTCACCTTTGAGAACACCAGCTAAAGAGGCGGCAAGCTCGGGTAGGCTAGTGCCGATAGCGATGATAGTGAGGCCGATGACAAGATCGCTCATCCCAAAGTATTTAGCAATAATAACTGCGTTATCAACCAGCAGGTTAGCTGCTATAGGAAGGAGTATTAAGCCAAATAAGACCCACATGAGCGCTTTTGCGTTAGGCACATCATCAGGGATCTCTGATTCGTGTTCATCGAATAGGGAATCACCACGTTTTTTCTCGTTGCGGCTAATCTGTAACATGCCAAGAATAAAGGTGATAAAGAGTACGAATAATAAAATACCTTCGCCAAAGCCAAGATGATTATCACGTAGTAAGATGCCGGCGAGGATCGTCACACCCATCATAAGTGGCAATTCACGGCGGATAACGCTAGAACTAATGGATAGTGGTTTGATAATGGCGGTAATGCCAAGTATCAGCGCAATATTTGCGATATTTGAACCCAGAACGTTTCCGACGGCTGTGTCGGTTTTGTCGCTAAGGGCGGCGGTCGCAGACACCATCATTTCTGGTGCTGATGAACCCATCGCCAATATGGTCATACCGATAACTAACGGAGATATGCCAAAATTTCGGGCGACAGCTGCTGCCCCAAAGACTAGTTTGTCTGCACTCCATACAAGGAGAACAAGACCGACAATGAGCAATCCAACCGCTTCAAACATGAATAATCCTGATAGTGTTGATAATCGTGGAACATAAAATGGGTAATTTTGACGTGTTGGCCAATAAAAGTGAAGACGATTATCTCATTAATTATTCCATTTTAAGAGAGAATTCTCCATCGTGGATCAATTTATGCTTGCTGCCCATAATCTTAGCATGAGATCATAGTGCATATAAGCGTATTTGTTACAACACTTTATACAATAAAATTTGAACCTTTTTGACAAAAATGCATTCTATCTTTGTTGTAATTGCACAGTGCTTTATATTTTACATTAATCTGCTTATGATTGCTCATTCTAATGGATGAGTAAGCCAAAGGGCGAAAAAATAACATGTCTGATAATGACTTAGTCACCATCAAAAATCTGACTTTTTCCCGTGCCGGGCGTAAGATTTTCGACAATATCAGTTTACGAGTACCTAAAGGGAAAGTAACGGCCATTATGGGGCCATCGGGAATCGGGAAAACCACCTTGTTAAGGCTGATTGGCGGTCAGTTAATGCCTGAACAAGGAGAGATTTGGTTTGATGGCGAAAACATACCAGCGCTGACTCGCAGCCAGTTATATCAAGCTCGTAAGAAAATGAGCATGCTATTTCAATCGGGAGCGCTATTTACTGATCTCAACGTCTTTGACAACGTAGCCTTTCCTCTGCGTGAGCACACTAATTTAGATGAATCTTTGTTACGTACACTTGTCTTACTAAAATTAGAAGCGGTGGGTTTGCGTGGCGCGGCTAATTTAATGCCAAGTGAGCTTTCTGGTGGGATGGCGCGGCGTGCGGCATTAGCTCGCTCTATTGCTCTTGACCCAGAATTAATTCTTTATGATGAACCTTTTGTTGGGCAAGACCCTATAACTATGGGCGTTCTGGTGCAACTGATTCATGATCTAAACGAAGCTCTAGGATTAACATCGGTTGTGGTTTCGCATGATGTACCCGAAGTTATGAGCATTGCTGACTGGGTATATATACTTGCTGATGGCAAAGTGATTGCAGAAGGCACTCCGAAGAAATTGTCTTTAGAGCGCGATCCACGAGTGCAGCAATTCTTACAAGGTAATGCAGATGGCCCTGTGCCATTTCGTTTCCCTGCCCAACCGATCGAGAAGGACTTATTTAATGTTAGCGAATCTTGAACAGTGGGTGAGTGGTATCGGGCGGCGTTCTCTCGCTGTTTGCCAATCGGCTGGCCGCGCGACACTAATGATGTATGGTGCATTAAGTGGTCGGCCACAAATAAAACATTTTCCTTTACTCATTAAGCAACTCTATAGCGTTGGTGTTCAATCTCTCGCCATTATTGTTGTTTCTGGTTTATTTATCGGGATGGTACTTAGCCTACAAGGTTACGTCATCTTGGTGGATTATGGTGCTGAAACCAGTTTAGGACAGATGGTTGCTCTATCGTTACTAAGAGAGCTAGGGCCAGTGGTGACTGCTTTGCTATTTGCAGGTCGAGCCGGTTCTGCATTAACGGCTGAAATTGGTTTAATGCGAGCAACCGAGCAACTTTCTAGTTTAGAAATGATGGCGGTTGATCCACTAAAACGAGTGATTGCCCCCCGTTTTTATGCTGGCCTTATCTCGTTACCTTTGTTGGCGATGATCTTTATGGCTGTCGGTATCTGGGGTGGTCAATTAGTCGGTGTGGATTGGAAAGGAATTGATGGCGGTAGCTTTTGGTCTACGATGCAGTCATCAGTTGAATTTGGAAAAGATATTGGTAACAGTGCCATCAAGTGCGTAATCTTTGCGATTACTTGTACTTGGATCGCATTGTTTAACGGTTATGACGCGGTTCCAACTTCGGAAGGAATTAGCCGAGCCACAACGAAAACTGTAGTGCATTCTTCTCTTGCTGTTCTTGGCCTGGATTTTGTACTTACTGCATTGATGTTTGGGAATTAATCATGCAACAAACGCGAAAACTAGAATTATGGGTTGGCGGTTTTGTCTTGGCAGGAATTTGCGCAATCCTAGTAATGATTTTTCAAGTCGCTGACGTGAAAGGACTTGGAAGTAATGATACTTACACCTTAACGGCGGAGTTTGACAATATCGGAACACTAAAAGTCCGTTCACCAGTTAAAGTGGGTGGCGTTGTTGTGGGACGAGTTGCTGCGATTTCGTTGGATAAAAAGTCGATGTTGCCTCTAGTGACAATGGATATTGACGAGCAGTACAATCAATTCCCTGATAATTCGAGCGCAAAAATTCTGACATCAGGATTGATTGGTGAACAATACATAGGTCTAGTTCCTGGTTTTGTTTACGAAGATGAAGGCACTATGCTGAAAGATGGCGATCGCATAGAAGACACCAAATCAGCTTTGGTTCTTGAAGATCTCATTGGCCAGTTCTTATATAGCGCTGGTGATAAAGACAATAAAGACGGGGATAAATAATGTTGAAACGATACTTCGTTCTCATGTTGAGTTTGGTTCTTTCTTGGGCGGTACATTCGCAAGAGGTCGACCAAACGCATCCTTATACCATGATGAAGCAAGTCGCTACTCAAGCGTTTGCACGTTTGAAAAATGAGCAGACTAAAATTCACCAAGATCCTCAGTATCTAAAACAGATTGTTGAAGAAGAACTGATGCCTTATGTGAATGCTAAATATGCGGCGTTAAAGTTATTGGGCCCTAATTTACGCGGAGCTAAACATGATGATGTTGAAGCCTTTATTACTGCATTTCGTGCTTACCTCGTAACAAATTATGCTCAAGTACTGACACAATATACGGATCAAACGATTCAATTTGGCCCTGAGTCTGAAGTGCCAGATGATCGTCGTATCACTAGTGTTAAATTAAATATTGTTGATACACCTCGTCCTGATATCCATTTACAGTTTCAACTTCGCAAAGAAAAGTCGGGAGAATGGAAAGCGTATGACATGATCGCTGAAGGCGTGAGTTTGCTTTCAAGTAAGCGCTCTGAGTGGAGTAGTAAAATCCGTCGTGAAGGCATTGCGTCCGTTGCGAAAGATCTACAACACTTAGCAGATCAACCGATTCATTTTGAGAGTAAGTCCAAATGAGTCACCCTCAATGGCAAATAGCAAACGCTCAGCAAGTATTGCTGAGCGGTGATTTAGATCGCGATACTGTGCCAGAGTTATGGCGTGAATTAAGCGGTTGGACACCTAGTTCTAAGCAACTAGATGTATCACTAGAATCCGTTTCACGTATCGATTCTGCAGGTATGGTAATGCTAATTCACTTAATAGAGCATGCAAAACAGAAAAACTGTCATATAATGTTGAGTTCTGTGCCAGAACAACTGCGCACTTTGTTCCAACTGAGTAACATCGAACCAATGATGGCTCAACACATCGAGAATTCAGCAGGGGTGAATTGTGGATAGCTCACAAGTAAAACAGATATTAGAACAAGCACTCAATCTTCAAGAGATTCACGTGAAGGGAGAAGGCAGTCACTACGAAGTGGTTGCTGTAGATATGTGTTTTGATGGTATGAGCCGTGTGAAAAAACAGCAACTGATTTATGCTCCATTAATGGAGTACATTCAACGTAATGATATTCACGCAGTATCCATCAAAGCGTTTACCCCAGACGAGTGGGCTCGCGATAAGAAATTGATGTCGCTGTAAGGTTTGTTAATGGAAAAGTTTCGAGTTATTGGTTCTACCGCTCCACTGCAAGGTGAAGTGACCATTTCTGGTGCAAAAAATGCTGCACTACCGATTTTGTTTGCGTCTATCTTGGCTGAAGAGCCAGTAGAGGTTGCTAACGTACCTCATTTACGCGACATCGACACCACTATGGAGTTGCTTAAGCGCCTTGGTGCGAAAGTGACACGTAATGGTTCTGTGCATGTTGATGCAAGCGGTATTGATCAGTTATGTGCGCCCTATGATTTAGTCAAAACGATGCGTGCGTCTATTTGGGCCTTAGGTCCTCTTGTAGCACGTTTCGGTGAAGGTCAGGTGTCTTTGCCTGGTGGCTGTGCCATCGGAGCCCGACCTGTCGATTTACACATCCATGGTTTAGAGCAGTTAGGTGCCACGATCACACTCGAAGATGGCTATGTCAAAGCTGAAGTAGATGGTCGTCTAAAAGGCGCTCATATTGTGATGGATAAAGTCTCAGTCGGCGCTACGATCACCATTATGTGTGCGGCAACTCTGGCTGAAGGCAAAACGGTATTAGACAATGCGGCTCGTGAGCCTGAAATCGTTGATACAGCAGAATTTTTAAACCAGCTTGGAGCGAAAGTTTCAGGAGCTGGGACTGATACAATCACCATTGAAGGGGTTGAACGCCTTGGTGGTGGTAAACACGAAGTAGTGCCTGATCGTATTGAAACTGGCACATTCCTCGTCGCGGCTGCTGTGTCAAAAGGTAAAATTGTATGCCGTAATACCGATGCACACCTTCTTGAAGCTGTGCTGTCTAAGCTAGAGGAATCGGGCGCTAACATCGAAACGGGTGACCGTTGGATTAGCTTAGACATGACCGAACGAGAGCTAAAGGCTGTGACTGTCCGTACTGCGCCGCATCCTGGCTTTCCAACTGATATGCAAGCACAATTTACGCTACTTAATATGATTGCAAAAGGTAGTGGCGTTATTACCGAAACCATTTTTGAAAATCGTTTTATGCATGTTCCTGAACTGATGCGTATGGGCGCTAAAGCAGAAATTGAAGGTAATACTGTTATTTGTGGTGATGTTGAGCGTTTAAGCGGTGCTCAAGTCATGGCGACAGATTTGCGTGCGTCAGCGAGTTTAGTGATTGCTGGGTGTATTGCTAAGGGTGAAACTATCGTCGATCGTATTTATCATATCGATCGAGGATACGAAAAAATCGAGGATAAACTGTCGGCATTGGGCGCAAATATTGAGCGTATCAGTGAAGCAAGTTAGAATCTCACTATTCTACGGGCCGAAACCGAGTGTTTCGGCTTTTTTATTTTAGCTCCTTTGGAGATTTCGATGATCGCACTCATTCGTGTAATAGTCGTAGCGTTATTTGCTATCGTCATGTTTATCTTTGGCTGTGCCTATTGTTTGCTTAGCCCTCGTAATCCAAAACATGTATTCACCTTCGGCCGGCTATTCTCTGCAATGGCTCCCGTTTTTGGTATTAAAATTATTTTCCGCGCGCCAGACGATATTTACCAACGTGGTCAACATATCTATATTGCTAACCACCAAAGTAACTGGGATATGTTTACTGTATCTAGAGCAGTAACGCCTAATGTCGTTACTGTTGGTAAAAAAAGCCTTGCTTACCTGCCATTATTTGGTCAATTGTATTGGTTGTCTGGCAACATATTGATTGACCGTGCAAATAAAGCCAAGGCAAAAGGCACCATTGATCAAGTTGTTAAAAGTATTAAAAATAGCAAAGTATCGGTGTGGATGTTCCCTGAAGGTACTCGCTCACGTGGTCGTGGCTTATTACCATTTAAAACCGGCGCTTTTCATGCCGCAATTGGAGCAGGTGTACCGATCGCGCCAATTGTGTGCAGTTCAACGAATAAGTTGAAATTGAATCGTTGGAACAATGGCCATGTCATCATTGAAATGTTGCCGCCGATTAGCACTGAAAATTGTGGCAAAGAAGATGTGCGTAAATTAGCAAATCAATGTCATGATCTGATGAAGCAAAAATTGGCTGAGTTAGATGCAGAAGTGGAAGAGCTCAATCGCAAATAATATTGTTGCTATGTTTCTAGAAAGTATTGTTATAAGAAAGGGTTGCATAAGCAACCCTTTCTTTTATTTGGTATACGTAACTATACCCAAGTAACCTCAAGATGTTGTTTTAGCGAGAATGTATTCGCTCTTAGGCAAGGCACTGATTTGAAGACATAGTGATTCTACGTTGAAAATCAGTAACACCGCCTAGGAGCGAATAAAACTCGCCCTCTGGGAGCTCATCAACAAACCTATTTCTGCGCCCAATCACGTTGAAAGGGAATGACCATTCCTGCCGTGATTGAGCTTGACCTAGGCTCGTTGATGAAGCTCTGAATCCTGCATCTTGAGGTCATTTGGGTATATTGATTATTTACGTACTGCAATCGCTTCAATTTCGATACCCACATCTTTTGGTAGGCGAGCAACCTCAACACAAGAGCGAGCAGGGTAGTTCGCTACATCGTGCTCATCGAAAAACTTACCGTAGACTTCGTTAACTGTACCAAAGTCACCCAAATCTTTAACGAATACAGTCATTTTAACGATATCACTAACAGTCAGACCAGAAGCTTCTACTACTGCTTTAACGTTATCAAGAGATTGACGAGCTTGCGTTGCAATATCAGCTGCGACTTCACCCGTTGCTGGGTTAACTGGAATTTGTCCAGAAGTCATTACCATATTACCTAAATCAACGCCTTGAACGTATGGGCCAATTGCTGCTGGTGCAGAATCCGTATGTAGTACTTTAGTCATTGTTACTGTTCCATTAGTTACTGAAAAATCTATGTTCAGTTTGCCCTGTCTTCCGGTGAAGGTAAAGAGGGAAGAACATATTTAGCGTTAACGATCTGCGACTATGTCGCGGTCGAAAACTTTCTCACAGTATTTACATTTAAGGCGAATATCGTGGCCTTTTTCTTGTACTGAAAAGCTGCTTTCTACCGGTTCATTATGAGAAATACAGTTACTGTTTGGACAAGCAAATACATCATTAATATGTTCTGGTAGTTCGAGAGGAAGTTTTTTCACTACTTCGTAATTTTCGATGCGGTTTACGGTTGCGTGAGGTGCGTATAGCGCCAGTTTGCTCGCTTGCTCTTCCGTGATAAACACATTTTCAATTTTAAGGAGGTCTTTACTCCCTAATGCAGAAGACGGTAGATTTAAACCAATCGTTACCTTCTGATTAGAGTTATGCATATCAAATAGCTTCAGCACTTTGATCCCAACTTTTGCTGGAATATGGTCGATAACGGTACCATTTTTAATGGCTTCTACTTGTAGTTGGTTTTGTTTAATCATGATTCCAGTGCTCCTTAAAGTGACTCATTAAGAACAAGTGCAAGTAATGCTTCGCGTGCAAATACACCATTACCTGCTTGTTGGAAGAAGTAAGCATGTGGTGTTTTATCTACGTCTGTCGTGATTTCATCAACACGTGGTAGTGGGTGAAGTACTTTCATGTTCTCGCGAGCATTTTCTAGGTGCGCAGCTGTCAGTACATAAGCAGATTTGATATGAGCATATTCTGATTCATCAAAGCGTTCTTTTTGCACGCGAGTCATGTACAAAATATCTAAGTCAGGAATCACGCTCTCCATATCGGTATGTAGGCTGTATTGAATACCGGCTTCATCCAATTCTTCACAAATGTAATCAGGCATCGCGAGTGCCTCTGGTGCGATGAAATAAAAGCGGATATTGTTGAATTTAGATAGGGCTTGAGTCAGTGAGTGCACTGTACGGCCATATTTTAGATCGCCGACAAAGGCCACATTCAAATCATCTAAGCGACCTTGAGTCTCATAGATGGTAAATAAGTCTAATAGCGTTTGAGATGGGTGTTGGTTTGAACCGTCACCGGCATTAATTACAGGAACGCCATGTGAAAATTCTGATGCAAGACGTGCCGCACCTTCTTGAGGATGGCGCATGACAAAGGCATCAACATAGTTAGAAATCACTTGTACGGAATCAGAAAGTGTTTCCCCTTTCTTTGCTAGCGATGTATTACCACCGTTATCAAATCCTATGACATTTCCGCCGATACGTTGAATCGCAGTCTCAAAAGATAAGCGCGTACGAGTGGATGGTTCAAAGAAGCAGCTTGCCACTACCTTATTTTTAATCAATTCAGGATTTGGCTGAGCTTTCAATTTTCCAGCGGTATTTACGATCAATTCCAGCTCTGCACGCGACAGCTCAGAAATGGAGATGATGTGTTTTTTATACAGCGAGTTCGCCATGATCTTTATCCCTATCTTTTCCAACAGCCATAAAAAAGCCCCCCGATCTGGGAGGCTTAATAATTAATGATCATCAAGAGGAAAAATAACGCCACGTAAGCAATGATGCTTACGGAAATTTACGGGTGCATTGAGCACTGTAACGGTGAATTTCATTGGCTACCCCTTAGACAAATTGCTCGGCATTATACCCCTAAGTTTGATGAGTGCAAGCGATTACATCACATCATTTGCGGGGAGATTTATGCAACTTGTTGTGGTGTAAATCAGAGACCTAGTGTTGCAACCATCACGGCTTTAATCGTGTGCATACGGTTCTCTGCTTCATCAAACACGATAGAATAATCAGATTCGAAAACATCATCTGTTACTTCTAACCCATTCATTCCATATTTTTCAGCTACTTGTTTGCCAATTGTCGTTTGATCATCATGGAATGCAGGTAAGCAGTGCATAAATTTCACATTAGGGTTACCTGTGGCTTTAATCACATCCATATTAATCTGATACGGTTTCATGACAGCAACACGTTCGTCCCATGCTTCTGGCGCTTCTCCCATCGAAACCCAAACATCGGTATAAAGAAAATCACAACCGAGCACACCGTCTTTTACATCTTCAGTTAAGGTGATTTTTGCCCCAGTCTTTTGTGCGATTTCTAGGCACTCTTGCACCAAATGCTCTTCAGGCCAGTACGCTTTTGGTGCAACTAAGCGGATGTCCATCCCCATTTGGGCTGCGCCAACCATCAGTGAGTTACCCATGTTATTGCGCGCATCGCCAAGGTAAGCAAACTTAATTTGATGTAAGTGTTTACCTCGGCTGTGTTCTTGCATCGTCAAGAAATCAGCCAAAATTTGCGTTGGGTGAAACTCATCAGTTAAGCCGTTCCAAACGGGAACGCCAGCATGAGCGCCAAGCTCTTCGACAATGTTCTGCCCGTAACCGCGGTATTGAATGCCATCATACATACGACCAAGAACACGAGCCGTGTCTTTCATTGATTCTTTATGGCCAATTTGCGAGCCAGACGGGCCAAGGTAAGAGACTTGTGCGCCTTGGTCGTGTGCAGCAACTTCAAAAGCGCATCGTGTTCGGGTAGAGGACTTTTCAAAGATAAGGGCAATATTTTTACCCAAGAGATTTTTTTGCTCTGTGCCAGTGTATTTCGCTTGTTTTAATTGGGCAGAGAGATCGAGCAAGAATTGAATTTCTTTTGCAGAGAAATCCAATAGCTTAAGGAAATTGCGATTACGTAAATTGAAAGCCATATCCCAGTCCTTAGATGCAAGGTAAATTGTTACGAGAAAATAATATGGCTAGTAAAACATATAAATGCTGCAAAAGTGAATATTTATTTTAAATAAAGGCGAGATATTTGGGTTATATCTCGCCTTTGATACTTATAAATTCTCTTCAGCAAACTCAGCTAGGCGACTGCGTACAACTCCATTGAGGTGGATGTTGGCACTGCCTTCGAAGTTTTTGAAGCGTTCAACCATATAAGTTAGCCCTGATGTAACAGGGGTTAGATAGTGGGAGTCTATTTGGGCAAGGTTACCCGAACAGACAATTTTGGTGCCTTCACCACAACGTGTGATGATGGTTTTGATTTGTGAAGCCGTTAAATTCTGGCATTCGTCTAGAAGTACAAACGCATCTTGAATTGAACGACCTCGCATAAAGTTGACGGATTTAAATTGGATATTGGCTTTATCGCAAATGTATTTGAGTGATCCCTCTGTACAGTGATCGTGCTTGTGGAGCGCCTCTAATGTATCGGTCACAGATGCTAACCACGGCAGCATTTTTTCTTCCTCTGTGCCTGGTAAGAAACCGATAGACTCACCGATATCTGGGGTATTACGCGTGACAATGATTTTATCGAAACGGTTTTTTTCAACCGTCTGTTCGAGTGCCGCCGCCATGGCAAGCAGAGTTTTACCACTGCCAGCCGCTCCCGTTAAGATGACTAAATCGATATCAGGGTCAAGCAGTGCATCTAACGCCATCGCTTGATAGATGTTTTTCGGGGTGATATCCCAAGCTTTGCGATGCATCATTCGTTCACGACTCATGTCGCGTAAGGTGAGTTTATCATCGTGAATTCTTTCTACCCTAGCTGCAAAGTCACTGTCTTCATCAATCGCATATTGATTGATGTATGTAGGGTCGAAGGGTTCGCGGTCTAAAGTATGGAAGGTATGGCCATCAAGTGTATGGCTGTTAACGTCATCCACGCTATCCCAAAAAGCTCCTGGGCGCGTTTGAAATCCTTTGGTTAGGTATTGAACGTCGTCAATCAGTTGGTCAGTGCGGTAGTCTTCAACAAATAGGACTCCTGCCCCTTTGGCCCGTAAGCGCATGTTTATGTCTTTGGTGACCAAAACAACGGGGCGAGGGGCGCGTTTATTTTGCAAATATAAAACGGCATTTAAAATACGATTATCGCCTTCTTTATCGGTAAAGGCTTTAAAGGTATCGACCAGTTCATAATCGGCAAGAATCGATATCGATCCGGTGGTGTTACTCTGTTTGTTTAAGGGAATGCCCTCGGTAATTTCATCCGGTGTGGCATCGTGGAATAAATTTTCTAAAGAACGAATCGCAACTCGGGCGTCCCTTGCAACGTCACGTTTACTGTCTTTGATTCGGTCGAGTTCTTCGAGGACGGTCATGGGAATGACCACATCATGTTCTTGGAAGGAGTAAATAGCTTGAGGTTCATGGAGCAGGATATTGGTATCCAGTACAAACAGTTTCCGATCGGTATCGCCCATAAGCGTCTCCTTGCTACTAATGTAGCCTTGCTATGCAAAGGTTGTTTGCATGACAGTCGCTAAGTGCTCTTGCGCATAGGGTAGGCTCTCGATCACTTGACGACTTACTGCAAACCCAATTTGATACTTCACTGTTTAGATAAGCAGACACTGTGCCAACTTTCCTGTTGAATGGTCGCCATCTAAAAATCAGTATAGCAACAATGTTAGAAATGCCATCAAAGTTTTACAGTTTTATGTCAAGCATCAAAAGTTGAAAAAACTTAAGGATTATGATGGTTTGCTCGTGACCTGTATCACGCCTTCGAGTAAGATTAGCGGCCTTTTCTACACAGCTCTTCGGGACACGTCATAATTAGCATTCTTTAGATGTGGTTCGAACAGCAGAATAATATAATCGTATACCCAAGTGACTTTTTAGGTGAGATTCAATCTCTCATTCAATCGGTTTAACGAGAACCAACGGCCTTCGAAATAGAACGGTTATAGGTTACTTAGGTATATCCAATCCAAAATTAATGAGGTAGTCGATTCATGACTTTTGCTTTAGGGCAACGCTGGATAAGCGATACGGAAAGCGATTTAGGTTTAGGGACAGTGGTAGCGATGGATGCTCGAACGGTAACATTGATGTTTGCTGCATCAGAAGAAAACCGAGTTTATGCGCGTAACGATTCCCCAGTAACACGTGTTGCCTTTAATGTAGGTGATGTCGTAGACAGTCAAGAAGGCTGGTCTCTTGAAGTAAAAGAAGTCAATGAAGATCAAGGTGTAATCACTTACGTTGGTGTTCGCCAAGATACGCAAGAAGAGAATGTTGCGTTACGTGAAATCTTTTTGAGTCATCAAATTCGTTTTAATAAACCGCAAGATAAGTTGTTCGCCGGTCAGATCGATCGTATGGATAACTTCGTTCTGCGTTATCACGCGCTAAATAATCAGTATCAGCAGCAAAAAAGCCCAATGCGTGGCTTGTGCGGTATGCGTGCTGGTTTGATTCCTCATCAGCTTTATATTGCTCATGAAGTAGGACGTCGCCATGCGCCGCGCGTTTTATTAGCCGATGAAGTGGGATTAGGTAAAACGATTGAAGCGGGGATGATCATCCACCAACAAGTATTAGCGGGTCGTGCTGAACGAATTTTGATCGTAGTGCCTGAAACTCTGCAGCATCAGTGGCTCGTAGAAATGATGCGCCGTTTTAATCTTCATTTCTCTATTTTTGATGAAGAGCGTTGTGTTGAAGCGTTCGCTGAAGCGGATAATCCATTTGATACCCAACAATATGTGCTGTGTTCTTTAGATTTTCTTCGTAAAAGTCGCCGTCGTCTTGAGCAGGCATTAGACGCTGATTGGGACCTATTGGTGGTGGATGAGGCTCATCACTTAGAGTGGAGCCAAGATAAGCCAAGTCGAGAATACCAAGTGGTTGAAGCGCTGGCTGAGAAAACGCCCGGAGTACTACTTTTAACCGCAACGCCTGAACAGTTAGGGCGTGAGAGTCACTTTGCACGTTTACGTATTCTAGATCCAGACCGTTTTTATGACTACGACGCCTTTGTTGAAGAGGAAGAAAAATACGCACCAGTGGCTAATGCGGTAACCGCGCTGTTATCTGGTAATACACTATCGATAGAAGAAAAAGATCAAATAAGTGGCCTTTTACGAGATAAAGATCTAGCTCCTATTTTTAGCGTGTTAGAAAGTGATGCCAGCGAAGAAGAAAAAGCAACTGCTCGTCAGGATCTGATTGATAACCTCATGGATCGTCACGGGACTGGACGTGTTTTATTCCGTAATACACGCTCAGGAGTGAAAGGGTTCCCACAGCGTAATCTACATTTGTTACCGATGGATATTCCTACGCAATACACTACTGCCATGCGTGTGGCGGGTATGTTGGGTGGTAAAATGGCACCGGAAGCTCGGGCTATAAAAATGCTTTATCCAGAGGAGATCTTCCAAGAATTTGAAGGGGAAGATTCTAGCTGGTGGCAGTTCGATTCACGAGTGAACTGGTTACTTGAGAAGATTAAAGAAAAACGCAGTGATAAGATTCTTGTCATCGCTTCTCGAGCAAGCACTGCGCTGCAATTAGAGCAAGCTCTACGTGAACGTGAAGGTATCCGAGCCACTGTCTTCCATGAAGGTATGTCTATTCTAGAGCGTGATAAAGCCGCCGCTTATTTTGCTCAGGAAGAGGGCGGTGCTCAAGTTCTAATTTGTAGTGAAATCGGTTCAGAAGGTCGCAACTTTCAGTTCGCTAACCAATTGGTCATGTTCGATTTACCGTTTAACCCTGATCTTTTAGAGCAACGTATTGGCCGTTTAGACCGTATTGGTCAAACGCAAGACATTGATATTTATGTCCCTTACTTAAAAGGCACTGCGCAAGAAATTTTAGCGCGCTGGTTTGATGAGGGGCTGAATGCCTTTTCTGAAACCTGTCCTACCGGACGTATGGTTTATGATAAGTTCAGCGAGCAATTAATTGAGTTATTGGCTGCGGTAAGTACAGATGGGCTTGATGAAATCATTGAGCAATCCGCTGAAATGAATCAAGGCTTGAAAGCTGCGATGGAGCAAGGTCGTGATCGTCTATTAGAAATGCACTCTAATGGCGGTGAAAAAGCGCAATGTATCGCTCAGCAAATTGCTCAAACCGATGGTGATACTAACCTAGTCACGTTTGCGATTAGCCTGTTTGATACCGTAGGCATTAACCAAGATGATCGTGGCGATAACGCGATTGTGCTGCATCCAACAGAGCACATGATGGTATCGAGCTATCCTGGGTTACCAACCGAGGGAGCAACGGTGACATTTGACCGTGAAACTGCGCTTGCTCGTGAAGATGTGCAGCTAATTAGCTGGGAACACCCAATGATCTTAGGTGGTATTGATCTGCTTATGAGTGAAGGGGTGGGTACATCTGCAGTATCGCTCTTGAAAAACAAAGCATTACCTGTTGGTACTATCTTGCTCGAGTTAATGTATGTGGTTGATGCTCAAGCACCAAAACGCAGTGGTATCGGTCGATTCTTACCACCAACACCAATTCGTGTGCTATTGGATGGCAAAGGTAATAACTTGTCATCTCAAGTGGAGTTTGAAGGTTTCAATCGACAATTGAGCCCAGTGAACCGTCATTTAGCAAGTAAACTAGTGTCTTCTGTTCAAACACAAGTTCACGATTTGATTGAGTGTGGTACGCCAGTAGTTGAAGCTCAAATTGGTGCAATTCGTGAACAAGCTCAACAAGAGATGGAATCACAACTTCGCGGTGAATTGGATCGAATGGTCGCATTGAAAGCGGTGAATCCTAATATTCGTGATGAAGAAGTGTCTGCATTGCAAGAGCAAATCAATGAGTTAACAGGTTTTATTGCACGTGCTCAATACCAATTAGATTCACTCCGTTTGATTGTGGTTTCGCATAATTAATCTTTAAGTGATGATAAAAGAAAGGCCTTCGTTTTTAAGCGAAGGCCTTTTTTGTTGGTTATTATTTTTTGAGGGTTTATAGGAACCACTTCCACCAAATAAACACGGCAAGAAAACCAAATAGATAGACCAGACCCAGTATAGAAAGTGATTTTAATTTAGGTCCGACTGCGAGCGCTTTTGGTAACTCTGTTCGAGTCACTAAAATGTAGTTCAACAGAGCAAAGATTGGCGTTGTCATGAATGCTAAAATCATTGCGAAATTAAGCATTGGTAGTAGTGCTGACGTGAAGAACAATACGATGGCGACAGCAAGTACTGACACGAGTAGCATCCAACCTTGGAATGCTTTCTGAGAAGACGTTTCTTTTTTCGTTAGCAATCGTTGTGATTCGTTGAGAACGCGGGAGTAACCATCAATAACAGTAATGGTGCTACCGAAGATACAGAAAAATGCGATAACAGCGATTAAGTAGCGTGACCATTCACCAATGGTTGATGCATATAGGCCAACTAACTGGTGGGTAAAACCAACCCCCGATTTCGCTAACGGCACTCCATTTCCGTGTAATACGATGGCTCCGAGGGCTAAAAAGACTAGGGCCAGTAACGCAGTACTAATGTAGCCGACGTTAAAATCAAACAATGCGGATTTTGGGGTCACCTCGGTTTCTTTAGATTGGTTTTTTAACCACATCGAAGTAATACTCGTTACTTCAATTGGGGCTGGCATCCATCCCATTGTCACGACTAAGAATCCGATTGCCGCCATTGTCCACGGTGATGGTGTATCCGTAACAACATGAGCCGGTTCTGGACTACCTACCGCACAGACTAGTGCCAGTAAGGTACTGATAGTTAATACCGCCATGATGATTTTTGAGAGTGCATCAAGCGCCTTGTAATGGCCTGCAAATAGAATGACTAAGCAGGTGATCAAAATAATGATGCTGAGTGTGCCCATGGAAAGCTGAAAAGGGATGAAGTAGCTCAACAAGCTGGCAGTAAATAGCAGTAATGCTGCTGTGTTAACGACAGCGGACACTGCACTTAATACGAAAAATAGCCATAAATATGGACGACCCATATTGGCGTACCCTTCAACCAAACTTTTGTTGGTGCCCATCGTGAATTGAACGCCAGCACGGAAAAATGGATATTTAAATAGGTTTACCAGCAGGATAAGAATGGCAAGTTGCCAACCATAAATAGCACCAGCTTTGGTTGAGGCAACAAGGTGTGAGCCCCCAACAGCCGCGGCTGCCATCATAATACCAGGCCCTAAAGATTGAACAGTTTTGGCAATAGCCCCGCGCTTTTGCGTGGAGTATGGAACAGCATTCTCCATGTGGATTCCTTTACATTCTTTGCATGACTCAAGAGCTTTTGAAAGAGCTTCTTTTCTATCTTGATGCGAACGATTGAAACATATTCAGCTAAAGTGTCAATCAATATGTACACTTGGGCTAAAATAAATTTTTTATTAGTATTTAATGTTAAAAAATACCTATATTTGGTGTTATAAACTACTTTTTCGAGCCGTTTCACACTGGTATGGAAGGCTTAAGTTGAGTTGGTAACCTTTTATGCGAGGTTTTATATGATTATTGTAAATTATATTTTACAGTGGTAGGGATGCTTTCACGGTGGGAGATGTTTGAGGTTGGGGGATTCTCTGGTGTTGAAATAGCGCTAATAAGGCGAGGGTTACCTAGTGTATTGGTCAGGGAGATAAGTATATAATGCGGCGTTTTTATTTCCTTAACCTGTAATAAGAGTAAACAGCCATGGCTATGACTGAGTATCATCCACCGACCGATCCTTGGATTGATGTGGTATACGAAGATAAGTACATTCTTGCAGTAAACAAGCCATCGGGGTTATTGTCTGTACCTGGTCGATTAGAAGAACACTATGACAGTATGTGGAGTCGATTAGTGGCTGAGTATCCAGAGATTCAAGTGGTACATCGGTTGGACATGTCTACGTCAGGATTAATGGTCTTTGCCAAAGATAAACATTCTGAATCTGCATTGAAGAAGCAGTTTCAGTATCGTCTGACTCATAAAATCTACTATGCGCGCGTTTGGGGACATCTTGAACAAGATGAAGGAGAGATCGACCTCCCTTTGATTTGTGATTGGCCTAATCGACCAAAACAAAAAGTATGTTTTGAAGACGGTAAACCGTCGAAGACGATTTACCAAGTAGTAAAAAAAGAAGCGCAAACCTCTGTCGTACGTCTATTGCCGGTAACAGGACGTTCTCATCAACTGCGTGTCCACATGCTGGCAATCGGCCATCCTATTGTTGGTGATGAGTTTTACGCCCACCAAGAAGCGATCGATTTTACCCATCGGCTGGAATTACATGCTGCAGAGCTGAGTTTTTACCATCCACACAGTCATTGGTTGCGTTCCATATTCGTTCCATGTGATTTCTATCCAGAGGCACGAGAAGAAATCTTCGAGCATTTTGATGCTGAGAGACAATTACCCGATTATAAAACGCTCCCTCGCCCGTAATGAATGACAATCGGTGGGGAGTGAATAAGCAAGGAGCTATTGATGTCACAACCTACCGTGGTTTTTTTAGATAGAGCGACGATTCCAGAGCAGATTATTCTCCCTCAACTAAAAATGGATCATATTTGGCGAGAATATGATTTTACGAGTCCAGAATTAACCTTAGAACGTAGCCTAGGTGCACAGGTCTTAATTTCCAATAAAGTGGTTCTTAATGCCGATATCTTGTCCCAACTCCCAGAGCTCAAATTAATCGCGGTGTGTGCGACGGGAGTAAATAATGTCGATCTCGACTATTGTGCTGCTCATGGTATCGCTGTAACCAATATTCAAGGTTATGCGACTCAGTGTGTTCCTGAACATGTTGTTGCGATGATGTTTGCTTTGAGGCGTAACCTGAAAGGGTACCATCAAGATATTGAGGCTGGCGAGTGGCAACGTAATAAGCAGTTTTGTTTCTTCACTCACCCCATTGGTGATATTGCAGGCTCAACACTAGGTATTATTGGTGGCGGCGTGCTAGGACAAGCCATGGCTCAGCTTGCTAAAGCATTGGGGATGAAGGTTATCTTTGCTGAACATAAAGGTTCGTCAACATGTCGTTCTGGCTACATGCCATTTCAGGATGTTCTTCAGCAATCTGATATTCTTACCCTACATTGCCCGTTAACGGAGCAGACGCGTAATTTGATTGGTAGAGATGAATTCACGCAGATGAAGTCCAGTGCCATTTTAATCAATACCGGGCGTGGTGGGCTAGTGGATGAGAGTGCTCTTGTTGAGGCACTAGAACAGGGATATATTGCTGGAGCTGGGGTGGATGTCTTTACTCAAGAACCTGCGGATGAGGGTAATCCGCTCATAGCGAATGCGCAGTTACCTAATCTATTATTGACGCCTCATGTGGCATGGGGCAGTGATTCCGCTATCACCAAGCTTGTTGGTATTTTAATCGATAATATTGATGGTTATTTTTCAGGACATGAACAGAATCGCGTTATCTAATTACCGATTAATTCACCTCAAGAGCTAGACAATTTAAAAAAGGCAGCCGAAGCTGCCTTTTTTCATTTCTAAACAAGAAGATTACAGTGCTGCGATAGTCACTTTCTGTTCTTCAAGTTTTGCCAGGGTATCTTTGTAGCCTTGCAGTTTTTCACGCTCTTTTGCTACAACCGCTTCAGGTGCTTTTGCAACGAAACCTTCGTTACCTAGTTTACCTTCGATACGTTTGATTTCACCTTGAGTCTTAGCAATTTCTTTTGCTAGACGATCCAGCTCAGCGTCTTTGTCAATCAGTCCAGCCATCGGGATAAGCAGCTCTGATTTTCCAACTAGCGCTGTTGCACATGCTGGTAATGTTTCATTATCAGCAATCACGCGTACGCTTTCTAGTTTCGCAAGAGACACTAGAACTTGTGTGCACGTTTCTAGGCGGTTTGCATCTACGTCGTTAGCTGCTTTCAACATCACTTCTAGCGGTTTACCAGGGTTAATGTCGTATTCTGCACGTAGGTTACGAATGCTAGTGATGAATGATTTAACCCATTCAATATCGTCTAGCGCTTCTTGGTGGAAGTTTGCTTCGTTGTACTGTGGTAGCGCTTGAAGCATGATGGTTTCACCAGATACGCCTTCAACAAGAGGTTTTACACTTTGCCAAATGGTTTCAGTGATGTATGGAATCACTGGGTGCGCTAGGCGAAGCGTTTTCTCTAGAACGGTAATCAGTGTACGACGAGTTGCGCGTTGCTGAGCTTCTGTACCTTTCCATAGAACCGGTTTAGTTAGCTCTAGGTACCAGTCACAGAATTGGTTCCAAATAAATTCGTACAGCGTGTTCGCTGCCATATCAAGACGGTAGTTATCGATATGCTCATTGAATGCTTTTGCAGCCAATTCAAATTGAGATTCGATCCATTTGTCTGCTAGTGAGTACTCAAGCTCAGCGCCTGCAGCAAAGCCACAATCTTGCTCTTGAGTATTCATAAATACGTAACGGCTTGCGTTCCACAGCTTGTTACAGAAGTTACGGTAACCTTCTAGGCGCTTCATATCCCAGTTGATATCACGACCTGTCGATGCCATTGCTGCAAGGGTAAAGCGCAGTGCGTCTGTACCGTATGGTTCAATACCGTTTTCAAAGGTCTTACGAGTATTTTTCTCAATCTTCGCTGCCAATTGAGGCTGCATCATGTTGCCAGTACGCTTAGTCACTAGAGACTCAAGATCGATACCGTCAATCATGTCGATTGGGTCAAGTACGTTACCTTTCGATTTCGACATTTTGTCGCCGTTTTCGTCACGGATTAAACCAGTTACGTAAACGGTTTTGAAAGGTACTTGTGGTTTGTCGTTTTCATCTTTGATGAAGTGCATGGTCATCATGATCATGCGAGCAACCCAGAAGAAGATAATATCGAAACCGGTTACTAGCACTTCCGTTGGATGGAAGGTGGTAAGATCTGGCGTTTGTTCTGGCCAACCTTGAGTACCGAAAGTCCATAGTGCTGAAGAGAACCAAGTATCAAGTACATCATCATCTTGACGCAGAGCAACATCTGCAGCGATGTTATTCTCTTGACGAACTTCTTCTTCGTTACGACCAACGTACACGTTTCCTTGGTCGTCATACCATGCAGGGATACGGTGACCCCACCATAGCTGACGAGAGATACACCAATCTTGAATGTCGCGCATCCAAGAGAAGTACATGTTCTCGTATTGTTGTGGTACAAATTGGATGTCACCATCTTCAACGGCTTTGATCGCTGGTTCTGCGAGAGGAGCAGTGCGAACATACCATTGGTCAGTCAGCATTGGTTCAATAACCACACCGCCACGATCGCCGTAAGGGATCGTTAGGTCATGATCTTTAATTTCAACCAGAAGACCAAGCTGTTCGAACTCAGCGACAATCGCTTTACGTGCAGCAAAACGTTCAACACCTTGATAACGCTCAGGGATCTCAGTCGAGTAAGCATCACTTGCTTCACCTTTAGCTGTGAATACTTCAGCAGCGTCACGTACGTTCGCATCTAAAGTGAAGATGTTGATCATTGGCAGATTATGACGTTTACCCACTTCGTAGTCGTTAAAGTCATGAGCTGGTGTGATTTTTACACAGCCTGTGCCTTTTTCCATATCGGCGTGTTCGTCACCTACGATTGGGATGCGACGATCAACGATAGGAAGTAAGATTTCTTTACCAATGAGATCTTTGTAACGTGGATCTTCTGGGTTAACAGCAACACCAGTATCCCCAAGCATGGTTTCTGGACGAGTCGTTGCAACGACGATGTAGTCTTTACCTTCCGCAGTTTTTGCCCCATCAGCAAGAGGGTAGCGGAAGTGCCACATGTGACCTTTTTTGTCTTTGTTTTCAACTTCAAGATCAGAAATCGCAGTGTGCAGTTTTGGATCCCAGTTAACGAGGCGTTTACCACGGTAGATAAGGTCTTCTTTAAATAGGCGTACAAACACTTCTTGTACCGCATTAGAGAAGCCTTCATCCATAGTGAAGCGTTCACGATCCCAGTCAACAGAAGCACCTAGACGACGAAGCTGGCGAGTGATGTTACCACCGGATTCGCCTTTCCATTCCCAAATTTTGTCGATGAATGCTTCGCGACCGTAGTCGTGCTTGGTTTTCTCTTCTTCTGCGGAAATTTTACGTTCCACAACCATTTGAGTTGCGATACCAGCATGGTCAGTACCGACTTGCCACAAAGTGTTGTTGCCTTTCATACGCTGACAACGAATCAGAGTATCCATAATGGTGTCTTGGAATGCGTGACCCATATGCAGGCTACCAGTGACATTCGGTGGCGGAATGACGATGCTGTAAGCAGGTTTTGAGGTGTCACCGTGAGGCTTAAAGTAGCCTTGTTCTTCCCAAGTCTTATACAGATCTTGTTCGATAGATGTTGGGTTATATGTCTTTTCCATAGTGCTCTTAAATGGATACTTTAATGGTTAATCAGTTAATCTTTATAAGTGAGTTCTCTGGTGAAGAGAGCTTAACTATAAGGATGAACTGCTACGGATATTGGATCTCGATAGTCTGCAGTTGGTATCCTGCTTGTCGATAGAGTTTATATCGTTCACGAGCCCGTTGTTTGGCATTTTCTTCACAAGGGACGAAGTCTATCACTTCAGCGAAGTTCTGCGCAAAGGTTGTCTGATTATCAGCCAAATTTATTATGAGTTGGCGATGGTAAGACGGCTTTACTTTTTGATGACCAATTTCAATATGAGTGCCATATTTCGGGCCTTCCCCCACTAAATTATGTGCAATAAAATCATGTGGTTCGGTTTGCCAAAATCTCTCTGCATAATGTTCTGCTTGGTCTTTATCGTGGCATTGTAGGTACACTTTGGCACCTTGATGAGCAAAATGACGCGTCAGAAACAGCACGTAGTCTTCAAAGCCTAGTTGCTCGGCTTGAGGAGTATCTTGTTGTACGATGTAAAACGTCGCCATTGCCATTGGAAATACCTTAAAAGAACGATACAAAAAAGGGCCTGACGGCCCTTTATAAAACGTTGTTACTCTTCGTTTTCTTGGCCACTACGGTTAAGTAGGAATTGGACAAGTAAAGAGACGGGACGTCCCGTTGAGCCTTTAGCTGCACCAGATTTCCATGCGGTACCCGCAATGTCAATGTGTGCCCAGTTATATTTCTTAGCAAATTTTGATAAGAAACAGCCTGCGGTGATAGCACCAGCTGGGCGGCCACCAATATTAGCCATGTCCGCAAATGGACTCTTGAGCTGTTCTTGGTATTCATCCGTAATTGGTAAGCGCCATGCACGGTCACTTGCCTGTTCTGATGCACTAATGATCTCGTGTGCTAATGGGTTATGGTTACTCATTACACCACTTAAGTGATGGCCTAGTGCCATCACGCACGCACCCGTTAGAGTGGCTACATCAACGACACAATCAGGTTCATAACGCTCAACGTAAGTTAGCGCATCACACAATACTAAACGACCTTCAGCATCAGTGTTTAGTACTTCAACGGTTTGACCTGACATAGTGGTTAATATGTCACCCGGACGATAGGCGTTGCTGCCTGGCATGTTCTCACAACCTGCAAGCACACCAATAACGTTGATGGGTAGATTCATTTGTGCCAGCGCTTTCATCGCGCCAAAGACTGAGGCTGCACCACACATGTCATATTTCATTTCATCCATAGCAGCGCCAGGTTTAATAGAAATACCGCCTGAATCGAAAGTTAGGCCTTTACCAACCAGTACAATAGGTTTGGCATCCTTATCAGGATTACCTTTGTATTCGATCACTGACATCATGGATTCATTTTTTGAACCACGACCGACAGCTAGGTAAGAATACATCCCCAGTTTATCCATTTCAGCTTCGCCAATGATCTTCGTGGTGATCGTTTCGTAATCATCAGCAAGACGGCGAGCCTGCGAAGCAAGATAAGCCGGGTTGGCTACGTTTGGTGGCATATTGCCAAGATCTTTACACGATTTAACACCAGAAGCGATCGCCAGACCGTGAGATATGGCTTTTTCACCGAGGTTTAATTCACGGCGAGTCGGCACATTGAATACGAGTTTACGTAGCGGACGACGGGTTTCTGGTTTAACCGTTTTAAATTGATCGAAGGTATATAAACCATCTTTGGTCGCTTCAACTGCTTGGCGTACTTTCCAATAGGTATCACGACCTTTAACGTGCAGTTCCGTTAGGAAGCAGACGGCTTCCATTGAACCCGTTTCGTTAAGGGTGCTGATGGTTTTTTGAATGATTTCTTTATATTGACGCTCACCCAGTTCGCGCTCTTTACCACAACCTACGAGTAAAACGCGTTCGGACAGAACACCTGGAACTTGATGCAGCAGTAGCATCTGACCTGGCTTACCTTCTAAATCACCGCGACGAAGCAATGAACTCAGGTAACCATCACTGATTTTATCAAGTTGTTCTGCAACTGGAGAAAGGCGACGTGGTTCGAATACACCCACAACGATACAAGCGCTACGTTGTTTCTCCGGGCTGCCACTTTTTACACTGAACTCCATGCGTACTCCTACATCCTAAAGACAAATAGAACTAAATGTTGGATAATGCACTCTTACTTGTTGAATCCCTATAGGGAACTACCTTTAAATATGGAGTGCTAACAAATAGTGAAAATTTCAAAAATAAAAGGTTCAACGAGAAATTATAGTGATTCAACCAAAAAAACAAGTTTTGTATAGGTAATTTCAGCGTGATTATTGTCCGATATTTGATCCGCGAGACACTAAAGAGTCAATTTGCCATCTTTTTTGTGCTCTTTTTAGTGTTTCTGAGCCAGAAGTTTATTCGAGTTTTGGCTGATGCTTCAGATGGTGAAATTCCTGCACGAATGATTTTATCGATCGTGGGTTTGAATATGCCATCGATGGGGCTTTTAATGCTTCCATTGAGCTTGTACATAGGTATTTTGCTGACCTTCGGTCGTTTATATGCGGAAAGTGAAATTACCGTCATGAACGCGACCGGGATCGGTAACAAATTTCTGATCCGTGCTGCTTTGTCGTTAGCATTAATTACATCGACAGCTGCTGCGTTTAACTCATGGTGGCTTTCTCCATGGTGCCAAGACAAAGTCGCGCAATTGATGGAGCAACTCTCTTCAGAAAACAGCGTCGATTTGCTACAGAAAGGGCAATTCCAACGTTCACCTGATGGTTCATCTGTCGTATTTATCGACGACATTGATAATAAGAAATTATCCAATGTCTTTGTGGCACAGCTTGCTCCACGCGACTCTATTTTACCGAGCGTGATGTTCTCAGATTCAGGTGAAGTAAAAGAGTTAAGTGATGGTCGCCAAGTAATCAACATGTATAACGGGACTCGTTATGAAGGGGTTCCGACACAACTGAACTACATGATTACTACGTTTGATCAATACCAAGGTTTAATTGGTCAACGAGAAGTGAAACATGAGGATCGCGACTGGGAAGCAATACCAACCATGCAGTTGCTCCATGACTCCAATCCAAAAGCACAGGCTGAACTGCAATGGCGTATTTCGCTGGTGGTGTGTATTCCAATTTTAACCATGCTTGTCGTCCCTTTATCGGCAGTTAACCCTCGCCAAGGTCGTTTTGCGAAAATGGGGCCGGCAATCTTTATTTATCTGGTGTATTTCCTTGCGATTAGTGCCACGAAGTCAGCGTTAGAAGATGGCGCGATACCTGCAATTGTGGGAATGTGGCCAATTAATGCTGGCTTATTGGTTGCAGCATTGATCGTGAACTCACTAGATAGTCTTGCAGTGAGAAAGTTCAAAGATAAACTCCGACAAAAGAAAAAGGTAGCGTAAGTCGTGTTTAAAATTTTAGATGTTTATATAGGCCGAACTATCATTTCAACATCCATGATGGTTTTGATGACCTTTGTCGGGCTGTCTGGAATTATCAAATACGTTGATCAATTGCGCAAAGTCGGCAAGGGGACGTATGACTTACTCGGTGCTCTATATTTTGTGATTTTGAGTATCCCGCGTGACATCGAAATGTTCTTTCCAATGGCTGCTTTACTCGGAGCATTGATTGGTTTGGGGATGTTGGCTTCCAGCTCTGAATTAGTCGTTATGCAAGCCGCGGGTTATTCCAAACTGCAAATTGGTGTCTCTGTACTTAAAACGGCAGTGCCTTTGATGATCATCATTACGCTGTTGGGTGAATGGGGGGCTCCTCAAGCTCAAAAATTGGCTCGAGATATGCGCGCATTTGAAACGTCTGGCGGTAAAATTCTATCAGTACAAACAGGGGTTTGGGCTCGAGATGCCAATGATTTTATTTTCATTACTAAGATTAATGACGATAAATTATATGGCGTGAATATGTGGCGTTTTAATGATGATAAAAAATTAACGGAAGTGATTTTTGCCAAAGAGGTCGATTACGTCAAAGGCAAACATTGGTTAATGAAAAATGCCACCTTAACTGATATGCGTGACAAGGTAGTTATCTCGAAAAAAACAGTACCTGAATACCCATGGCATACTTCGTTAGAGCCAGATAAATTACAGGTAGTGACGGTTAAACCAGAAGAACTGTCGCTCAGCGGTTTGTATAGTTATGTACATTATCTCAAAGCATCTGAGCAAGATGCATCTCGTTACGATTTAGCGTTTTGGCGTAAAGTGACTCAGCCATTTTCTATTGCAGTTATGATGTTGATGGCGTTGTCATTTATCTTTGGTCCATTACGCTCTGTGACGATGGGGGCGAGAATTTTATCTGGTGTTATCGCTGGGTTTACTTTCTATATCTCTTCAGAGTTTTTCGGCCCGTTAAGTTTAGTGTATGGGTTTCCTCCGGTTATCGGTGCTGTTGCCCCTAGCTTAGTTTTCTTAATGGTTGCGGTAGTGTTGATGAGACGAAAAGCTTAGTTCGTAGATGTCATTATGAGAAAAAGGAAGCGTCGGCTTCCTTTTTCTTTTTAATAAAATGACTATACCTAAGTAACCTCAAGATGCTGTTTCATCGCCCAATCACGTTAAAAGGGAATGACCATTCCTGCCGTGATTGAGCTTGACCTAGGCTCGTTGATGAAGCTCTGAACGCTGTATCTTGAGGTTACTTGGAAATATAAACGTGATTTACGTGCCTGACTTCAAAAATTCAGAATATACCTTTGTTAAAATATGCATGTGCTTTTATAAAAACAAAGGAGTAAGTCGTGAATATCACACCACGCACAGTAACATCCCCTAAAAAATTCTATATAGGGGCAGGATTACTTGCTCAACTTCCTGACTATATTAAAGACTTTGGTAATAACGCCTATATCATTTGTGATGAATTTATTCTGCCGAAAGTAAAAGAAGACGCTATTGCTGCGATAGAAAAAGATAGCGCACTGACTGCAACTGCAGAAAAATTTAATTACGAATGTACCCAAGAAGAAATTAATCGTAATGAAAAGCTCGCTATCGATACCCATGCCAATGTGATTGTTGGTATCGGTGGTGGTAAAACCTTAGACTGCGCCAAAGCGGTAGGTTATCAACAAAAGCTACCCGTTATTTTATACCCAACCATCGCATCCACCGATGCTCCTTGTACAGCTCTCGCGGTTATCTATAAAAACAATGGTGAGTTTGACCATTATCTATTCTTACCGCAAAACCCTGATGCGGTTATTGCCGATACAAATATTATTGCGGGGGCTCCAGCTCGCTTCTTTGCTGCGGGAGTGGGGGATGCGTTAGCCACTTATTTTGAAGCTCGCAGTTGTTATGCTTGCGATGGTGTCAATCTAGTATTGAAAAAACCATCACGAACAGGTCTTGGCTTAGCCAAATTATGTTATGAGCTGTTAAGTGAAAATGTCGAAGCGGCAATGGATGCGTTGAAAAACAAAATCACGACTCCAGCTTTGGAACAAACTATTGAAGCGACAATTTACTTAAGTGGTGTTGGTGCTGAAGCGGGTGGTTTAGCAGCTGCGCATGCGGTGAATAATGGGATGTCTGCGGTACCAGATTTACACAAGGCTCAACATGGTGAGAAAGTGGTGTTTGGCCTGCTGACTCAACTCGTGTTAGAAAATGCCCCTAAAGCTGAAATTGATGAAGTGGTTCGAATTGTGAAAACAGTCGGTTTGCCTTTAACTCTCGAAGATATGGGGTTAACTAAATTCGTTGAAGCGGAATGGCGTAAAGTTGCAGCTATCGCCTGTGATAAAGATGACACCATGGGCAATATGCAAAAACCTGTGTCAGAAGATGAGTTATATAATGCTATGATTGCAGCTAACAATATGGCTCATCGTTATAAAGAAAGCGCATAAATCATTCATTGTATGCTTGATAAAACTAACCCCAGCTTTGGCTGGGGTTAGTTATTTTTTGATCTGGATAATTAGTCAGTGACGGCATGTTTTGCAAAAGGCATCACATATCGTTTTACTTTGGTCGGTTCATCACAGTTCGGTAGAATACTATCTCGATCAAATAGATACCAATCACGGCGGTGAGCTTCACCAATGTATTTGGCTTTGTCGGCATCAAAGCAAACAAGGCCTTCATTATCTCTACCTATGACATAGCGATTAGGATGCTCCTGAATCCAACGCCATGCATTTCGATATTGATCTTCTACTGGAGCTAAATAGCTAAACTGAGTTAATTCTACGGGTGAGTACAACAAGAATTGCTCACGGTAATTAACGATGGCAAGCTGGCCATTAGGGCCGATGGCATTGGCGGCATTTTCCATTACGTCTTTAGCAGGGGTTCGGATGGGATCCAAAAGTACGTATCCCCAAGAGCTGTATAATATCCAAGTTGTAGCCATTAAAGCACCGAACTGACAGATAGCTTGCTTGTGATGCATGAACCAATTGATGGCAAACCAAATCACACCTACCGCAATAAAGAATATTGCGAATCCAGTAATGTTAGGGTTGTCACCAAGATTTTTTATCAGCCCTTTGTTGTGGTTAAGAAGCAAAATGGCAATAACAAAGAAAGCCAGATTAAAAATCCAACACACGCCTTTGATCAATCGTTGTATCCAACGTTCAACAGATTGTTCGCTAATCCATTGTGAGAAACAAAGGGCGAGCATTGGCACGGCTGGTAAAATATAAACTCCACGCTTACCTGGACTCATACTAAAGAAAAAGACGACCAGTACTACCCAAATGAGCAGTGAGCGAACGACCTTATCATCATGGTATTTCTTCCAGAAACTTTTACTAAATAGGAAAAGGGACATAGGAAACCAAAAGCCCGGAATGACTTCAAGAATGAAGTGATACCAAGGTTTTAGATGTGTCCATGAATCTGCATAACGCTCTGCCGTTTGTTTAAACAAAATATTGTCGCGGTAAGCTATGTAATCAGGGTTATGGCTGACTTCAACCCAATGAAGCATGGGAAAAAACCAAGCAGATAGGACTAATAGCATACAGATGATGCCGAATAGAATTTCTCCAACAGCTCGTTTTGCCGAAGTTTGACCACCGCGAATACTGTAAGTGAGTGCAGGGATTAAAAAGAAGATAGGTAAGAAACCGACTCCTTTCGTGATGATACCCAGCCCCATGAATGCCCAACTAATGCCGTACCAAAACCAACTTTGTTTGATAAAGTAGTGGCGGATAAAACCATACATGGCCACTGTGATCCAGCAAGTAACCATGGCATCGATTTGAGCACTTTTCGCTTGCAAGACAAATTGTGGGATCGTCAGTAGTAATAAAAACGCATTACGGGCAACTCGAACATTCCATAGTTTTGCTGCAATGTCGTAAACACATACTAGGGTGAGTAATCCAGCTAAAGCATTAGGAATAAGGAACGACCAATAAATACTTTTGGTCAGCCAGTAAAAAAAAGCAATCGCCCACATGAAAATAGGCGGTTTATCGGGATAAAGTTCCCCCCCTCGAAGCGGAAAAAACCAATTGCCAGATACAACCATTTCTTTGGCCGCTTCAGCAAAACGAGGTTCATCTGCAGGCCAAGGTCCTCTGAGCCCGATCCCCATTGCAATAATAACAAAAGCAAAAATGAGTAGCAGAGAAAGGACTTTATGATAGTCGTCGCTATAGAAACGGTCCGATAAGGATTTAAACATTGGAGTGGTCTCCTAAACGATCGGAAGATTTTGTCGATTGTTTATAATTTCGATATAGACGGTGTGTTAATAACATACTGACAATACCTAATAAAATACTCACAATTAATTGCCATTCAGAGGCTGAACCGACCCCAGAACCGGCGAGAGCAAAGATAAAAGTTTGCGGAAAATACCCAAGTAATGAAGCAAGCATAAATGATAAAAGTCGAATACCCGTTACCCCTGAAAGTAAATTGGTAAACAAATTACTCCCAATAGGGAAGGTTCTAAGGAGTAACACTTTTGTGAATGGTTGAACTTCTATAAAGCGTTTGAACTTTTCATAACGCCTTCCCATTTTCTTGATCAATGCTTGTCTAAAAACCCAAGAGGCCAAAGTATAGGTGCATACAGCTCCAACAAGAGTACTCAACAGGCAAAGTAAGGTGCCTGATACACTGCCGAATGCGAAACCAAACGTAAACGCAATGAGCTGCCTTGGACCTCCACAAGCAGTAAATACTGCCCCGAAAGACAAGAGAAGTATTAATCCAGAAAAACCAGTTTGATGAACATAATTGGCAATCCAGTTTTTATCCGCTATATGTTGCCAGATATCACTATCTGAAGCTGCGTAAACAGCGATACATAAAAGCAATAAAAAGAGAATTTTAAATATCTTCATTCTGTTGTTCGCTGTGACTACTGTGCTTTACTTCAATCGTTGGCCACTTTGTTCGTTTACGCAGCCACATTACGCCAATCATATCGACAATGCCGACCCATAGTCGGTTCCAAACATTATATTTGGATTCACCTACGGTTCTTTCTCTGTGGTTGACTGGGTGAACGATAACTTCTCCATTCATTCGTCTTATCAACGCAGGCAAAAAACGGTGCATATGGTCAAAATAAGGAAGTAGCAAGAAGGTGTTACGAGGAAATACTTTAAGACCACATCCTGAATCAGGAACACCGTCTCTTAAAAAAAATTGGCGTACAGCATTCGCCACAAGTGATTGAAAGTGCACCCAAGCAGTATCTTTACGCTTATTGCGATATCCAGCGATACAAAAGTGTTCACTATGTAGGGATGAGGCTTTATCTAGCATTGCTAATAGATCCGCAGGGTCGTTTTGACCATCAGCGTCAAGCGTTGCAATCCATTCGCCTTTAGCATGTCTTACGGCTGAATGGACGGCAGTACTTTGCCCACAACTTTTGGGATGATGTAAAAGAGTTAATGCGCAATTGAGGCGTGCAGCTGTTTCGATCGCTTCTTGAGCTGTATTGTCGGTGCTCCCGTCATCGGTGAGCACAACTTCAAAAGAGTGATGATTGACGAGTGCGGTATGAATTTCTTCGATTAAGCGTCCTATATTGCCTTGTTCATTTTTGGCAGGTAATACAACAGAAAGTTTAAGCATATATAAAAGCCGATATCCGATTGATATTTATAGTGTAGTGTATGACGTACTGATGAAGTTAATGTGAAAGTCATACAACCTGACTCATGAATGGGGAGGTATTGTTTATAGTTTTGTTCACCTATAGTAAGGCGATTATGGAAAATGTTGAATGGGAGCGCTTAAATAAATGGGGGATAGATCGCCAAAAAGTAAGAAAAAGAATCGCTTTGGTGAAAATATCGTCAAACGGTAAGTAAATCAGAAAATTACTATTGCACCCGTCAGTTTCTTAGTTATAATGCCAACCATTCGAAAGGGAGTTATCCTTTTCACTGATGCCACTGTGATGGAATTGGTAGACATGACGGATTCAAAATCCGTTGCCTTCGGGCGTGGCGGTTCAAGTCCGCCCAGTGGTACCAAATTATAAAAGAAGCTGCTATTTATAGCGGCTTTTTTTACGCCCAAAATCTGTATCGAATAGAGCGTTGCCTTCGGTGTGGCGGCAGGAATGCCTGTCCAATCAGTCCGCCTAGTGGTATCAAATTAGAAGAAGCTGCTATTTATAGCGGCTTTTTTACGCCCAAAATCTGGAGCGAATAGAACGTTGCCTTCGGTGTGGCGGCAGGAGTGCCTGTCCAATCAGTCCGCCCAGTGGTACCAAATTAGAAGAAGCTGATATTTATAGCGGCTTTTTTTACGCCTAAAATCTGTATCGAATAGAGCGTTGCCTTCGGTGTGGCGGCAGGAATGCCTGTCCAATCAGTCCGCCCAGTGGTACCAAATTAGAAGAAGCTGCTATTTATAGCGGCTTTTTTACTGCTAACTCCATAGAGAATAAAACGTTACTCATCTAGTATGTCGCTTTGAGCTTGTATTCCTTCTCACTCTGAATAATTTATAAAGTGATCTATAGAGATAAATTATCGTAACCCATTACTCCATATTTCATTTCTTATCCTAGACTTACAGCAGTGTTGTTTGAGTTGGGAAAGTAAATGTGGCGAGTATCAAAATAACAGTAGATCGACTACAACCGGGTTTACATATTCGACTACCTGTTAAGTGGAATGATCATCCCTTTCTATTTAATAGCTTTAAAATAAAGTCACAAGATCAGATCACTATGATTCGTCATTTGGGGATCCAGCACGTATTTTTGAATACAAACCAAAGTGATGTTGAACCGCTACCGCCTAAAGCTGAAGAAAATGAAAATGAAGAAAAAGATGTAGAGCAGGAAGCTATATTAGCCGAAGAAGCTGATAAACTTTGGCAAGAAAAGCAAAAACGAATAGAAAGACTGAGTGCTTATCGACGTAAAGTTAGTGCGGTAGAAAAAGAGTTTGAACGTTCATTGTCGCGTATGCGAGCTGTGATGAACAAAATACGTAGTCGCCCAGTTGACGCTGTTAATGAAGCTAGTGTTTTGGTCGAAGATATTGTTGATACTTTATTGAGTGAAGACAATGTGACTTTACATTTAATGAATGGCAAAAGTGAATTCGAGGATATCTATTTTCATTCATTAAACGTTGCCGTCATTTCTATGATGATTGGTAAGGTAAAAGAGTACCCACCAGAAAAGATAAAGCAGTTAGCTTTCGCCGCATTATTTCATGATATGGGAAAAGTCCGAGTCCCAGCTGCTATCGTTAGAAAACAGACGCAATTGACCGCTCCAGAATTGAACTACTTAAAGTTACACACGAAGTATGGACTTGAGCTTGCTGCGAATATAGATAGTTTTCCGGAAACAACGAAAAGAGTGATTGAGCAACACCATGAACTAAATGATGGTTCTGGTTACCCTAACGGTCTAAAAGGAGCAGAGATTGATGAACTAGCACAAATTGTTGCGGTAGCGAATGCTTTCGACAATCTATGTCATCCCAATATTCCTAGTGAACAAAAGATACCCTATATTGCTCTTTCTTATATGTTTAAGAACTGTAAGCATCTTTATGATCCAGAGAATCTAAGTATCTTAGTGAAGTTTATGGGGGTTTTCCCTCCTGGCACTGTCGTCCAGCTCTCTAATGAGATGGTAGGGCTAGTCATTTCTGTTAATGCCAATAACCTGCTATTTCCCAATGTACTTATTTATGATCCCTCAGTACCAAGAAACCAAGCCCCAATAATTGACTTAGCTGATAAGGATATAAAGATAGTGAATGCCATCCTCCCGAATAAACTGCCCGATAAAATTCGTGAATACCTAAACCCACGGGCAAGGGTGTCCTATTTCTTCGAAGGAAATGAGTAGTTATCCACAGCAATCTGTGGGTAAATTGTTTCTTTTTTGAGGGTAAATGGGTATAAAATCCGTTCTGTTGAAACTTTGTTCGAACGCGTTTTTTTTCGATAAAAAAAGCGATTTTCCGCTTGCCAACTTTTAATAACTCCCTATAATGCGCCCTCACTGACACGGCAGACGCCACAAGGCTTCAGCGGTTCAGTAAGAGGATAAGACGCTCGAATGAGAAAGTTGAAAAAAGTGTTTGACACTGACAACGAAATCGCTAGAATGCACCTCCGCTTTGAGAGAANAACTCCCTATAATGCGCCCTCACTGACACGGCAGACGCCACAAGGCTTCAGCGGTTCAGTAAGAGGATAAGACGCTCGAATGAGAAAGTTGAAAAAAGTGTTTGACACTGACAACGAAATCGCTAGAATGCACCTCCGCTTTGAGAGAAAAGTTCTTGAAAAGCAAGCTCTTTAACAATTTAAACCTATCAATCTGTGTGGGCACTCGTTGATGATAATCAAATGAGAAACTTCGGTTTCCAATTGGTTTCAATGAACTGAGTGACCAATCAAGACTTCGGTCTTGGCACAGTCAATTTATTCAGTATTCATT